>NZ_RZOJ01000043.1:0-27178 GCF_003998845.1 Mesorhizobium sp. M4A.F.Ca.ET.022.05.2.1
GCACCAGCACGCGGATGCCGTTCTCCAGCACCGCGGGCTTGTAGGAAGAGGCAGCCGTCTGCCCCTTCACCACCGGGTCGGCCTCGGTGATGGCCAGCGTCACCTGATCGGGCAGCGAAATGCCGATCGGCCGTTCCTCGTAGAGCTGGACCGTCACCATCATGCCGTCCTGCAGGAAGGCGGCGCGATCGCCGACGAAATCCTTCGCCAGTTCGAGCTGCTCGTAGCTTTCGGTGTCCATAAACACCAGCGCATCGCCCTGCTCATAGAGGAAGGAAAAATCCTTCAGATCGAGCCGGATCTGCTCGACGGTCTCGGCCGAGCGAAAACGCTCGTTGAGCTTGGTGCCGTTGATGAGGTTCTTCAGCTCGACCTGGTTGTAGGCGCCGCCCTTGCCGGGCTTGACGGTGTTGGTCTTGACCGCGACCCAAAGTCCGCCATCGTGCTCGATGACGGTGCCGGGACGGATTTCGTTGCCATTGATCTTGGCCATGATGATGCTGGTCCGGAGTGAGGAAGCCGCCGCGACGGCGATTTGGCGCCTCCAAGACCACAAATCGTCCGGAGAGGCAAGGAGGGAGCAGCGCGACGCAGCGCCGCCGCCCTGCGCCTCTTGCCCTCAAGGCAAACGGTTCGCCTTCTGCAGCGCCTGCTTGGTCTGGCCGTCGTCGAGGCCCTGGAGGAAATCATCCATTTCGGGATCGATAAGTCCGGCGCGACGGGCAACGATATACCAGGCGGCCGCGAGGATCAGGTCCGGTTCGGTGCCGATGCCTTCCATGTAGAGCTTGGCGAGGCGATTCTGGGCGGCGACGTTACCGCCCTCGGCCGCCTGTTTCATCCAGCCGAAGCCGGACTTCAGGTCGCGGTCGCCGCCGCGCCCCTCGATCATCCATGTGGCGAGATCGACCTGCGCCGTATCGTAGTTCTGCCTGGCGGCCTGCGCCAGCAGCCGACGCGCCTGGGCATCGTCGCGCGGCTTGCCGCCGGCGCCATTGGCGTAGATCTGCGCCATCGCATATTGCGCGTCGGCCAGTCCGGTGGCGGCGGCGCGCTCGTAATAGGTGGCAGCCTTGGCGATGCCGGCGTCGCCCGGATCCTGCTGGACAAGCAATTGCGCGAAATTGAACTGCGCCAGGCGGTTGCCGGCCTCCGCGGCGGCCTGCATCAGCGCATACGCCGCCTTCTCGTCCTTCTTGACGTAGCGGCCGTCGAGCAGCATCAGCGCGTACTGGAATTGCGATTCCGGCACGCCCTGCTCGGCGGCGAGCGCGTACCATTTCGCGGCCTCCGCGGCGTTGAGCGGTACGCCGAGCCCGCGCGACAGGATCTCCGCCACCAGGGTCTGGGCGGCGGGGTCCCCGTTCTGGGCGCGCACCAAGGCGAGATTGTAGGCGGTCTTGTAGAGGCCACGCTGAAAGGCGCCATAGGCCGAATCCGACGGTTTGGCGCCGAAGCGATCGGGATTAATGGCGTCCGCCGAAGGCAATGGGGCCGTGGTGGCGGGCTGCGGCAGCGGCGTGGCGATCGGCTTATCGACACGCACGCCGGTTGTTGGCGCACCTGTGGCGGGCGCATTTGCAGCCGGCGCGCTTGCGTCCGGTACGCCCGCATCCGGTCGGGGCTGCGGCAGCGGAACGGTCTGCGCCGCCGCCGCCGCCTCGGTCAAAAGGGCCGCGGCCAGAACCGCGAGGGGAAGCAAAGACCGGCGCACGTCAATCCTCGAAGCGCGGTGCGGTCTCGTCGAGCAGCGCATTGGCGGCGGCGATCGCCCCCCTGGGGTCGATCCCGTCGGCGAAGACGGCGCTGGACAGCGCCACGAATTCGGCGCCGGTGGCGGCCACCGCCTCGACCGATGCGAGATCGGATCCGGCCATGACGATGCACGGGATCTGGATCATCTCGGCCCACCATTGGCCAAGAGACAGGTTGCGCGGATGCGGCTCCGGCTTGTTGTCGTAACCGAAGCGGCCGAAGAAAATGTAGTCGGGCCGCGCCTCGCCGAGCGCCAGCGCATCGTCGCGGGTCTTGGCGCCACCGACGCCGACCATCATCCTTCCCTGGAAGTGTTCGATGGTCTCGGCGAGCTCCTGGCTGGAGACCTCGACATGGATGCCGTCGGCCTGGACGCGGCCGGCGATGCGGGTATCGCCGGCGATGACGACCGCGATGCCTGCCGCCTGCGCCGTGGGCACGATCCTTTCGGCGAAGGCCTGGAAGGCGACGTCATCCATGCCGTTTTCCGGCAGGATGAGCGAGGCGACGTCACCGCCCTCGAAGGCCGCGGCAATACGCTCGCCCGGCGCGTCTTTCGGCGCGATCAGCACGATACGGCAGCGATTGGGCGGCGTGGCGTCGTTCATTGGTCATCGATCCCGGTTTTCGCCTATGCCGGGCGAAGATGGTTGCATTGCGGCATAGAGCAAAGCGCCCGGTTTGAACAGGCGGGCAAGCGGGATCATGATATCAGAGCTAACCGGGTCGGGCGGGACCGCCGCCCAGCCGAGACGGCAGGACGGCCGTCGCGGTCCTTCACTCGGCCGCTTGTGGGCTCGGCACCTTGGGCTTCCAAAGCGTCCAGCCGAGGGTCATGCCAGCGGCGGCGATCAGGATGGCGGCGGCGCCGAGGATCTGCGCGGGGTGCAGACGGTGGCCGAAGGCGCCGACGTCGACGAGGATCGCCACCACCGGATAGACGAAAGAGAGCGCGCCCTGCAGGTGTGTCGGCAGCTTCTGGATGGCGCCATACATCAATATGTACATCAGACCGGTGTGGACGACGCCGAGCGTCGCCAGCATCACCCAGCTCCGGGCGTCGGCGGGGAGGTGGGAAAGATTGGCGAAGGGCGCCAGCATGACAGCGCCGACGCAGACCTGGATGAGCGCGATCAGGTGCGGCGGCGTGCCCTTGAGCGTCTTGGTGACGATTGCCGCCACGGCCCAGAAGAAGGCCGCCCCCAGCGCCATCACGATCCCGGTGAAATAGTCGGTGCCGACATCGCCGGCATCGGGCCTGGTCTGTACGATCAGCAGCATGCCGGCGAAGGCGATGGCGAGCCAGGCCAGCTTGGTCAGGGTCAGGCGTTCGCCAAGGAAGAGCGCCCCGAAGCCAACCAGCATGAAGGGCTGGGTGTTGTACACGGCGGTGGCGATCGAGATCGAGGCGCGGGGAAAGGCGCTGAACAGCAGCAGCCAATTGATGACGATGGCAGCGCCGCCGAGAACGGCAAGCCCAGCGACGCGCGGCGTCAATGTCCCGCGCAGCAGGCCGAGCGCCGCGCAGATGACGAGCAGCGTCGCCGCGCCGAAGGCGCATCGCCAGAACACCACATCAATGGCAGGCTGGCCAGAAAGCACGACGAACCAACCGATCGTGCCGAGGATCGCCATTGCCGCGGTCATTTCGACCGTGCCGTGCAGAGTATTGTTCATGAGGCAGCCTCTAGATCTTTATGGCTGCATGATCTCAAGCTCCGACGGCCATTTCCATGCCGACAGAAAGATGGTATGCCGTATTGACCTAATTAAATAAGGCAAAACCACTCTTCATCGTGGAATGTGGAAATGCTCGACGATCTTGACAGGCACCTTCTCGACATCCTCGTCCGGGATTCCAGAACGTCGCTGAAAGATCTGGCGCAGCAAGTCGGCATGTCGTCACCGAGCGTTTCGGAGCGGCTGCGGCGGCTGGAGGAGCGCGGCGTCATCCGCGCCTTCACCATCGAGGTCGATCCGGAAGCGCTCGGCTACCCGCTGCAGGCGATCGTGCGCATCCGGCCGCTGCCGGGCAAATTGCACATCGTGCAGAAGCTGATCGAGGAGACGCCCGAATTCGGCGAATGCGACAAGGTGACGGGCGACGACTGCTTCGTCGCGCGGCTGTTCGTGCGCTCGATCGGCGAGCTCGATCGGCTTCTCGACCGGATCGCCGACAAGGCGGAGACGAGCACCGCCATCATCAAGGCGCAGCCGATCCGCCGCCGCCCGCCGCCGCTGGGCGTCTAGCTATTTCAGAAAAGCCGTGAGCGGTTCTCCGTCCGGAATTGCGTAAAAGCAATTCGGCGTTTCCGTGAAACGGTGAACCGCTCTTGAGGTCACCCGTCCGGCAGGCCGAAGACGGCGCACGATCTGGCGATTCCGCGCAATTGATGTTCGCCCAGCGCGACCACGGGCGTTGATGTTTCCGCCGCGACAGCGCCCGAGATCAGCACGCTCCGTCCAAGCGGCCGGCACAGGCCTTCGAGCCTGCTGACGAGATTCACGGCCGGGCCGATCGCGGTGAAATCGAGCCGGTCGGCTGTGCCGATATTGCCCCAGACCATGTCGCCCAGATGCAGCGCCATGCCGAACTGCAGTTCGGGCATGCCCTGTCTGGCACGGTCCTGATTGAGCTGCGCCATTCCCGCCCGCGCCGCTCCGATCGCGCGCAACGCTGCCTCGCAAGCCACTGAAGCCGAGCGCTCGCCGACAGGAAAGATCGCCAGCACCCCATCGCCGATGAATTTCAGCACCTCGCCGCCGAAAGCGTGAACGGCACCAGCGATGCGGTCGAAGCTAGCGTTGAGCGCCGCCACGACCTGTTCGGCGTCCGTCTCCTCCGACAGGGCGGTAAAGTCGCGCAAATCGCTGTAGAGCAGGACGGCACGGATCGTCTCACCAACCTCGCGCCGAGAACGGCCGGCCAACACCTGCGCCGCGCTTCGCTGCCCAAGATAGGCCTCAAGCAGGGCCGACAGCGCCGACCTGGCAGCGAGAGCGGCAAGTGGCGCGGCGGCGAAGCGTGCCACCTGGTCCAGTGTATTCGATTCGTGCTCCGCGAGAGGGCGGACCGCGACCCAATTCAGTTTTGGACTCTCGGATTGCGTATCCTGACGCTCAGGCCCGACCGTGTAATTGTGCACGACACCCGTTCCCAGTCCCGCCAGCCATTCGCGTCCGAGATCGCCCTCCCCGGTTCCAGGCGTCGTGCCGGCGCCAAAACCCAGCGCCTCCATGACGACGCCTGTCTCGGCCCGCCACAGCCAGGCGCGGCGCGTTATGATCGGATGCGGCGCGGCGAGCGTCAGGGATCCACCGGCGAGCGGCAGCCCATCGTCAACCAGTCGCGCGCCGAGCGTGGCCAGAAAAGCATCCGGTTGGACGGCGCTGCCGGCGCGGTCGACCAACCAGGCGAGAGTTGAAGAAAGCCGCATCGACACGATCATGCTTCGGCGTTCCGTCGCTGTCACCAGCGCGAAACAACCCGAGGAGTTTTTTGTTGAAAGGAAGGGCGATTTAGCTTCGAATCGAATGCGCTGGTCCGGCGCCGTGTGTCGGGCGAGCCGTGTTGCGGCGCGCACACCCGGGAGATTTCGATGGCTGAACCCTTGATCGTTCGTCGTGAGGTGCAGATCGCGGCGCCGCCGGCGACGGTTTTCGCCTTCCTGACAGATCCCGACAAGATCGTGCGCTGGATGGGAACGGAGGCAACGGCGGAACCCAACCCCGGCGGTCTTTACTTGCTGAATTTGGCAGGAAGGGCCACGGCACGCGGCCAATTCACCGAGGTCGTACCCGTCCACCGCCTTGCCTACAGCTTCGGCTGGGAGGGCAACGACCAGACTCCGCCGGGTTCGAGCCTTGTTGAAATCGACCTGGTCGAAGAGTCCGGCGGAACGCGGGTCAAGCTCACCCATAGCGGCCTTGCCGACCGAGAGATTTGCGACAGCCATGAGAAGGGCTGGACGCACTATCTGGGCCGGCTCGCAATCACCGCCGCCGGCGGCGACCCGGGACCTGACAAGATGTAGGCTGCGGCCGCGATTACCGACAGCCACGACACCAACCGCTAGAGCTCCAGCTTGTAGCCGATGTGGCTCGCCTTGAAGCCGAGCCGTTCATAGAAGCGGTGCGCATCCGCCCGGCTCTTGTTGGTCGTCAACTGGACGACCCTGCAGCCGCGCTTGCGGCATTCCCCGATCGCCCATTCGAGCAGGAGCTGCCCGAGCCGCTCGCCGCGCCGGTCTGCGGCGACGCGGACGGCCTCAATCTGGCCGCGCCATGCGCCCCGCAGCGACAGGCCGGCGAGATAGGAGATCTGCAGCGTGCCGATGACGCGGCCATCATCCGTCATGACGGCCAGGAACTGGTTGGGGTCGGCGTCGACAGCCGCGAAGGCGTCCCGATAGGATTTGGCCAGCGGTTGGCTGGCGTCCTCCCGACCGCGACCCAGTGGATCGTCCGCGAGCATGGTGACGATGGCCGGGAGATCGGCTTCCTCGGCGCGGCGGATGCGGATTTCGCTCATTGTCAAACCTCATGCACGGGTCCGGCGACCTTATGCATGGGCCATGCGCTTGCCGCAAATCCGCAAAAGCTGTGTTACGGACAGTTGATCGCGCAGGCGGCTGCCAGAGCACATTGGCTATCGCGATATACCGCTTTCTGGTCTATTGCAGGGCTCCCGCCATCCTCCAGCCGCTCTCACCCCATGTCAGGCCTGCTCAGCGATCCGTGGTTCTATGCCGCCGCCATTCCGGCGGTCATTCTCGTCGGCCTGTCGAAAGGCGGCTTCGGCGGCGCCGTCGGCTTCGTCGGCGTGCCGCTGATGGCGCTGGCCATGCCGCCGGTGCAGGCGGCCGCCATCCTGCTGCCGATCCTGTGCCTGATGGACATCGTCTCGGTCTGGACGTGGTGGGGCGTCTACGATCGCAAGATGCTGGTCGACATGATGCCGGGCGCGGTGATCGGCATCGGCCTCGGCTGGCTGACGGCGGCGCTGGTCACCGAGGAGATGGTGCGACTGATCGTCGGCGCGGTCGCGCTGATCTTCGTGCTGCGCTGGCTCTACCTGCAGTTCCGCCACGGCGCCGACCATGCAGCTGCGCCCAACCGCGTGGCGGCTGCCTTCTGGGGCACCGTCGCCGGCTTCACAAGCTTCGTCGCCCATGTCGGCGGCCCGCCCTTCCAGGTCTATGCCCTGCCGATCCGGCTCGACCCGAAAGTGCTGTCTGGCACATCGGCGATCTTCTTCGCCGCCACCAATGCGCTGAAGCTGATCCCCTACTTCGCGCTCGGCCAGTTCGACACCACCAACCTGACGGCGTCCGCCGTGCTGATGCCGCTGGCGCCGCTGGCGACCATCGCCGGCGCCTGGCTGGTGCGGCGCATGCGGCCGGAGATCTTCTATCCCTTCACCTACGCGACCGTCGCGATCGTTGCGGTCAAGCTGCTCTGGGACGGGATCGCCGGCCTGATATAGGCGGCGAGAATATCCGGCCGCCCTCGCCAATTGCGCTGTCAGGCGGCGCTTTCCACCAGCCGGCGGCCGCCGCCAAAGGCCAGCGTGGCGCCTGCCGCAACCACCAGCGCCATGCCGGCGAGGATGGCGATGTCGTGCACGGTCGGCTTGAGCACCATGTCGGCGATGATCACCAGCATCACCGAATAGTCGAAGCGGGCGGCGCCCATGACGCGCTGGCCCACGGCAAGGACGGCCGGAGTCACGCCATCCTTCGCGATCATGTCGGCCATGCGGTCGGCGCTCGGCTTGAACACGAGCATGCCGATCGCGAAGGTCGTGGCGTAACCGGCAAGGCCGATCAGGATCCAAAGGTCGGAAAAGCCAACCCAGAAAGCGCACATGATGAGGCCGAACAGCAGCGTCAGCATCGACATCGGCGCGAAGTAGCGGTTGCCCAACTGCCCGGTGGCGCGCATCGCCTGCAGCTTGCCCTCGACATTGCCGGCGCGCTCGGCAAGCAGTCCAAGCAGGAACAGCGCGAAACCGCCGCCGACCCACAGAGTGGCCGAGACGACGTGGAGAAACTTGACAATCGAATACCAGTCCATGGGTTCGCTCCTGGCGATTTGCGGTCGAGCGGATTTGCCCGCCGGTTCAGAGGAGCGGGCGTTTAGCGTGGCGCCTGTTTCGGAACGATGTCGCGTGGGAGGCGGGCTTGTTTCGGCACCGGCATTCGCAGCCGTGCGGCGGACCATGGCCCGAACCACATTGCCGGGGCCGATTCGGCATCACGGCGGCTGTCCTGTTACGGCACAGAAGCGGCGCGCCTGGTAAAAAAATCTCGGCGCCGTTAAGACTTCATTAAGCTTTACAGGCGTTTACTATGCGCATCCAGTGATCTGGATTCTTACCGAGTGGTTGGAGCCACTTTGTTTGACGCCTCCCTGTTAAACTCCTGAGAGCCGCCTTATCCGCGGCTCTTTTTTTGTCCGCGGGAACCGTCGGCCGGGCCGTTAACCCTTCGTTAAACATGTGCTTGCCTTCACCGGCGGCGAAGCGCATTTTCAAGCTCAGTCGTTTTAGGGTGCAGGGCGTTACGGCAAGAATGCCGATTCGGCTTGCGGCAGTGCAGGGGCGTAGCGATGAACGAGCCTTCCAAGGGAAGCGCGAAAACCATCAAATTGGCGGAGCGCCGGGTTTTCTCCCAATCCTTCAAGCCGCTCTATCAGGAGGGCATGGGCCTCGTCGAACAGGCCGCCGAATATCTCGACGGCAAGGGCCGGGCCGAGGCCAAGAAGTTGTCGCGGACGGCTGCGACGCTCTATGCGGCCGAATCGATGCGGCTGACCACCAGGCTGATGCAGGTTGCCTCCTGGCTGCTGCTGCAGCGCGCCGCCAATTCCGGCGAGATGACCCGCGACCAGGTCGCCTCGGAAAAGTCCAAGGTACGGCTCGACACCGCGTCCGCGCATGACGAGGCGATCGGCTGGAACGAACTGCCGAAGGAATTTCTCGACCTCGTCACCCGCTCGCTGCGCCTGCAGGCGCTGGTACGCCGCATGGACGAGGAGATCTACGGCAGTGCGCTGGCCGACATGCCGCCAGCCGCCCGCCGCGTCAATCCGGTCTCCGACCAGATCAGCCTGCTGAACACGGCCTTCGCCCGCGGCTGATCCGGCAGCTTGATAATTCGCTCTGATGGCCATCCAGCGCCGTTTTCTGCGCTTCCCTACAGCGCCGCGCGTCCTTTCGGACGCGCAAAGGACGCTGTAGCGCTTCTTGATTTTGCGCGCAGCTCACTGCACTTGAGTACGCTTCGCTCCGGTTCTCGAAAGCAACGCAATATGGCTCATCAGACCAAATTCTGAAGCTGCCTGTCCCTGCCTGAGCCGTTTCTGGTTTGTTCACATTTTGCTGGCATCGCCCTGCGTTGGAGGTAGACTCGGCGCATGGGGGAAGCGATTCGCATCATCGGCATCGATCCGGGGCTGAGGCGCACCGGCTGGGGCATCGTCGAGAGCCTCGGCAATTCGTTGCGCTTCGTCGGCTCCGGCACGGTGCGTTCCGACGACAAGGCGGCGCTCGCGATCAGGCTCTGCCAACTGCATGATGGGTTGGTCGAGGTGCTGCATCAAGCTATGCCGCATGAGGCCGCGGTCGAGCAGACCTTCGTCAACAAGGATGCGACGGCGACGTTGAAGCTCGGCCAGGCGCGCGGCATCGCCATGCTGGTGCCGGCGCGCGCCGGGCTGGTGGTCGCCGAATATGCCCCCAACGCCGTCAAGAAAGCGGTGATCGGCGTCGGCCACGGCGACAAGAAGCAGATCCACATGATGGTCAAGGTGCTGATGCCGAAAGCGGTGTTCGACACCGATGACGCAGCCGATGCGCTTGCCATCGCCATCTGCCACGCGCATCACCGGCAAAGCGCCGCCTACCGGATTGCAGCGCTGGCGTAAGGGGACAGCGATGATAGGCAAACTGAAGGGCACGCTGGACGAGATCGACGAGGATTTCTGCCTCGTCGACGTGCATGGCGTCGGTTATGTCGCCCATTGCTCGGCGCGCACGCTGGCCTCCCTGCCGTCGCCCGGCGAGGCGGTGGTGCTGTTCATCGAGACCTATGTGCGCGAGGACATGATCCGGCTCTACGGTTTCCAGTCGGCGCTTGAGCGCGAATGGTTTCGGCTCCTGATGAACAATGTGCAGGGCGTCGGCGCCAAGGTGGCGCTGGCCATCCTCTCGACGCTGGCGCCGGCCGACCTCGCCAACGCGATCGCCTTGCGCGACATCGCCATGGTGTCGCGCGCGCCGGGTGTCGGCAAGAAGGTGGCCGAGCGCATCGTCACCGAATTGAAGGCCAAGGCGCCGGCCTATGCGGGCGCCGCCTCGGGCACGATCGGGCTGAAGCAGGAGCTCGGCGAGGGCGTGGCGCCGGCGCCGATCACCGACGCCGTCTCGGCGCTGGTCAATCTCGGCTATTCGCGCGACATCGCGGCCAACGCGGTTTCGGCGGCGCTGAAGGCGGCGGGCGAAGGCGCCGACGCCTCGAAGTTGATCCGTTTCGGGCTGAAGGAACTGGCGCGGTGAGCCTATGAAACTCAGTGGCTGGATTGACTTCCAGAGTGGTTTGGTTTTCTAGTGCGGTCCGTTTTTGCATCAGTAATCGACATGCGCCATTTCGCGACCAATATCGAAGGGAATTCAGGATCGGTTCTGGCCGAGTCTGAACGTCGCGCGCGCCTGCGGCATTGTCGAAGATAGCTTTATACAGCAATCCACTCGTCAGGCCGCTTCATTTGGAGCGGCCTTTTTATTTGGAGCGGGTAATGTTCCCGGTAATCGAAACCGTAAGCGATGTTCTGCCGCACATTCAGGGCAACATCGGCTTCTTTCTGACCCGCTTCGATGACTATGATGTCATCGACTATGGATTTGTGGGCGACGATACTTTTCGCAGCCCGATGACGCTCGAATGCCGTGGCTTGAAGTTCGCCAAGGACGGGCGCCTCATTGCCCGCCCGTTTCACAAATTTTTCAACCTTGGTGAGAGACAGCGCCCGGAAGACGTCGACTGGACGGTGCCGCATGTCGTTTTGTCGAAGCTCGATGGCTCGATGGTTCATCCGTGTGTCGTTCGTGATGAACTCGTGTTCATGACTCGGATGGGCGTCACGGCACAATCGACCGCCGCGTTGGCGCACGCTGGTGAGAATATTCGCAAGCTTTCGAAATGGGCCGTCGATGCAGGCATGACGGTGCTTTTTGAGTTCACGTCCCCCGAAAACAGGGTCGTCATCGCGTATAATCGGCCGTCGCTGACGCTTCTGGCCGCACGCGACAACCGGACCGGTCTCTATTCTACCTATCAGGAGCTTCAATCGCTGGCCGCCGAATTCGACGTGCCGCTGATCCAGTCGGTTCAGATGACGAGCTCGACAAGGGATTTCGTTACGATTGCCCGAAGCCAAGAGGGTATCGAAGGCTATGTCATTGCTTTCGATGACGGTCAGAGGTTCAAGCTCAAGACCGCATTCTACGCATTGCGGCATAAGGCGCTGTCTGGCCTTGCTCATGAAAAAAACATCCTCGCATGGGTAGCAGAGGGTGCTGTGGACGACGTGGTCCCGCTGCTCGCGGCTGACCTTGCCGAGGAACTGAAGGCCTATCAGTCTGTGGTGGTCAACGGGCTCAACAGACACCTTGGCGATCTTGCCGCTTTTGTTACCGGGCACTCGGGCCGGGAGCGGAAGGAATTCGCAGCGGCAGTCAGCTCCAATCTCGATAAGAGACTCCAGGGGGCGGCTTTTGCCATGTTCGATGGAAAAGACGGCAGCGAAGTGCTTAGGAAACAACTACTGTGGGCCAGCTACGGTGAGTCGCGGCTCGAGAGCATTCGTGATCTCTACGGCATGTCATGGAAGTCTCCTGCTATGACCGTCGAAGTGGGTTAATGAGATACCTTTGGCGATGCCCCCAGCAAGGACGAGGATGGATTTGTGAACGACCGCCTCATTGCTCCCGACAAGCGCGGCGAGGATGCCGACCAGAGCTTGCGGCCGCAGTCGCTCGACGAGTTCGTCGGCCAGGCGGCGGTCAGGGCCAATCTCAAGGTCTTCGTCGACGCCGCCAAGGGACGCGGCGAGGCGCTCGACCATGTGCTGTTCGTCGGACCGCCTGGCCTCGGCAAGACGACGCTGGCGCAGATCATGGCGCGCGAGCTCGGCGTCAACTTCCGCTCAACGTCGGGGCCGGTCATCGCCAAGGCCGGCGATCTCGCCGCGCTTCTCACCAATCTCGAAGACCGTGACGTGCTGTTCATCGACGAGATCCATCGCCTCAATCCGGCGGTGGAGGAAATCCTCTATCCGGCAATGGAGGATTTCCAGCTCGACCTGATCATCGGCGAGGGACCGGCCGCGCGTTCGGTCAAAATCGACCTCGCCCGTTTCACGTTGGTCGCCGCCACCACACGGCTCGGGCTTTTGACCAATCCGTTGCGCGACCGTTTCGGCATTCCGGTGCGGCTCAATTTCTACACGGTCGAGGAGCTGGAGCAGATCGTGCGCCGTGGCGCGCGCATCCTTTCGATGCCGCTCGGCGACGATGGCGCGCTGGAGATCGCCAGGCGGGCGCGCGGCACGCCGCGCATCGCCGGCCGGCTGCTGCGCCGGGTGCGCGATTTCGCCAGCGTTGCCGGCGATGGCCATGTCGACCGCCGCATCGCCGATGAGGCGCTAACCAGGCTGGAGGTCGACGGGCTCGGTCTCGACGCGCTCGACCGCCGATACCTGTCGATGATTGCCCGCAACTTCGGCGGCGGCCCGGTCGGCATCGAGACCATCGCGGCTGGGCTCTCCGAGCCGCGCGACGCCATCGAGGACATCATCGAACCTTATCTGATCCAGCAGGGCTTCATCCAGCGTACGCCGCGCGGGCGCGTGCTGACCGCCAATGCCTGGCGCCATCTCGGCCTCGACGCGCCAAAGGATCTGGCGCAGCAGCAGATCAGCCTGTTCCAGGAGGAGTAACGCAGATTTGTTCCCCACTTGCGCGGGGAACGGCCTGTCTGCGCAAAATCTGCTCGCCGCGGCCAAGCTGAAGACGCAATTGCCGCCTCTAGCTTGACGCAATTGCCATACCAAGGGCCGGGCGGACCTATGATCACCAGACGTGGCTTCCTGCGCCTCATCGGCGGCTCGTTCCTGTCGATGGTGTCGCTCAGCGCCTATGCGGTCGGCATCGAGCCGATGCTTCTGACACATGTGAAGCGCTATTCGCTGATGCCACCGCACTGGCCGGCGGGCCTCAAGCTGCGTGTCGTTGCGCTCGCCGACATCCATGCCTGCCGTCCCTGGATGACGCCGGAGCGGATCGCCTCGCTTGCCGCCGAGGCAAACGCCTTGCGTCCGGATCTCATCGTCCTGCTCGGCGACTATGTCGCCGGCATGCGCCTGGTAACGGACGAGGTGCCCGCTTCGGAATGGGCCTCGGCCCTGTCCGGCCTGAAAGCGCCGCTCGGCGTCAAGGCGATCCTCGGCAATCACGACTGGTGGCACGATCCTGTTGCGCAAAGGGCGGGGGCCGGACCAACCGAGGCGCGCAAGGCACTCGAGGGCGCCGGCATCACGGTGCTGGAAAACGATGCCTTGCGCCTGGAAAAGGACGGACACGGCTTCTGGCTGGCAGGCCTCGCGGACCAGCTAGCGTTGCTGCCGGGCGACGGCCGCGACGAGCCCAGGGGCCTCGACGACCTCGATGGCACGCTGGCCAAGGTGAGCGATAGCGCTCCCACAATCCTGCTCGCCCATGAGCCTGATATCTTCCCGAAAGTGCCGTGGCGGGTTTCGCTGACGCTGTCCGGCCACACCCATGGCGGGCAGGTGCGGCTGTTCGGCTATTCGCCGGTCGTGCCTTCGCGCTACGGCAATCGCTACGCCTATGGCCATGTCGTCGAAAACGATCGAAACCTGATTGTGTCCGGCGGACTCGGCTTCAGCATCATGCCGGTGCGTTTTGGCATGCGCCCGGAAATCCTGCAGATCGATCTCGGGTCCGCCTGAACCGCCCGCTTCAGTGAAGCGACCTGATCGCGTTGATTACGTCAGGCTCGGCCTTGTCGCCGTCGAAAGCGTCGACAATGCCGAAGGCACCGCCATAGCCCCACACCGACCAGGAGAAGCCGTGCGCCTCGGCGCGCCCAATCATCTGACTGACATAGGCGGCGCGGTATTCGGCGGGCATCACATAGGCGTTGCCGTATTCCTGGCGGATCATCCCGAATTCGCCGAGCGTGATGTTTTCCGGTCTTATCCCGTTGGCTTTCGCCCACGCTTCGACCGTCTTGAACGGCGCATCCATGATGCCGAGCAGCTTGTCGTCGCTGTCCATGCTGGCGACCTGCTCGTCGAGATAGGCAAGCATGCCGCTCCGGCGCGTCCAGGGCGCCTCGGCCCTGATCCGGGCACGGATCGTGTCCAGCGCCACATCGAGCTGCCCCTGCGGCACGGCTGTCAGCGGAAAGGGCAGGCCGGTGACATAGCGGATGAAGTCGCCGGCCCAGGTCGCGCCCTGATGGGTGAGCAGGAACGGATCGTAGGAATGGAAGGACCAGATGATGTTATCGTCGGCGATCAGCTTCGGGTCGATCCTGGCCAGCGACGCGGCGTTGGAGTAGCAGGCGCCGGTGAGGATCAGCGTCAACCTGGTGGCCGAGGAGCGCGCCGCCGCGAATAGCTTCTTCTGGCGCTCCGGCCAGAGATTTGTGCCGTCGCCGTCGCAGTCGACGATCGGCTCGTTCATCGGCTCGAAAGCGACCTGGCCCGGATCCTCGTTTGACAGCGTGCGCGCCATCTTGCGCACCATATCGACATAGGCGTCGAAGGTCCCGGGGTCGTCCATCACCTCGCCCATGCCGATCTTGCGGTTGCCGCCGGCGGGGATCAGATGCATGTCAACGATCACCTTCAGCCCGGCGCGGTTGATCATGCGCGCCGAGTCCAGCACGCTGGCGTAAAGGTCGTCGCGCAGCGCAAGTGTCTCTTCGGACAGGAAGGGCGAGGGGTCGACCGGCATGCGCAGGAAATCGAAGCCGGCATCCTTGAGCGCCTTGAGGTCATCCTCCTTGAGGAACTTTCGCCATTCCGGATAGGGCAGGATGGCGTTCGGGTCGTTCCATTTCTCCTCGCCGGTCCAGGTCGTCCACTGGTCGAGATTGAGGCCGCGCTTCATCGAGAACGTCGCGGCATAGGTGGGCAATGCCAAAGCCCCAAGAGCCAGCAGTGCCGCCATCAAGGTCTTGATCATCGCGCCCAACAGTGCCATCCGGTTCCAGCGCCGCAACACCTGCCTGCTCGGGCCAGAAAAGGAAAGCGCGATGGACGATCATGGTGAATCGGCGGCGCTCGGCGCGGGGCTTTCCGGCGCGCTGACGGAATTCGGCCATCGGCTGATGGCGCGGGTCTACTATGCCGATACCGATTTCTCCGGCGTCGTCTACCACGCCCGCTATCTCGAATTCTTCGAGCGCGGCCGCTCCGATTATCTGAGGCTCGCCGGCGTTCATCATACCGAGCTTGCCGACGGCAAGCATGGCGAACGCATCGTCTGGGTGGTCAGGCGCATGGAGATAGACTTCAAGAGTCCCGCCCGCATGGACGACATCCTGACCATCGAGACGCGCACCGAGGATATTTCCGGCGCCCGCATCTTCATGGCGCAGCAGCTGAAGCGCGGCGACGAGGTGCTGGTCGAGGCGAAGGTCGGGGCGGCGATCATCGGCGAGAACGGCCGGCCGAGGCGCTTTCCGAGGGAGTGGGTCGCAGCGTTTATGCCAAAGGCAAGCGACTGATATTTCGGCCCTCGGCGACCTCCGCAGCCATTTGATCGACAGATGCGAGCAGCGACCCTGCGATATGGGGCGCGGCAATGCGCCGCGCTTCATATCATAACCCATCCTTAACCATAACGGTTCATGAAGAGATTGGTGAAGATTGGCGGAATCCGAACGCCTTCCTTTCACCAATATTTGCCCCGAAAAGGCCGCGAAACGGTGCATTCGGGGTGATCCCGCAAGCTTCAAGCTCGCGCGAACGGACCACAAGGGATGCCCATGGGCCCAGCCGCCAGCGACGCCCGGAAAATCTAAGGACGTAACCATGGAAAACATCGCACTCGCCGAACCGGGCGCGCATTTATCGATTTGGGCGCTGTTCATGCAGGCCAGCTGGGTCGTCAAGCTGGTCATGATCGGCCTGCTCTGCGCCTCGATCTGGACCTGGGCGATCATCGTCGACAAGCTCGTCGCCTATGGCCGCATGCGGCTGGCGCTGAACCGCTTCGAGCAGGTGTTCTGGTCGGGCCAGTCGCTGGAAGAGCTCTACCGTACGCTCGCCGACCGCAAGACCACCGGCATGGGCGCGATCTTCGTCGCCGCCATGCGCGAATGGAAGAAGAGCTTCGAGAAGGGAGCGAAATCGCCGCTCGGCCTGCAGACCCGCATAGACAAGGCGATGGACCTGGCGCTGACGCGCGAGATGGAGCGGCTGGAGGGACGGCTCGGCTTCCTCGCCACCACCGGTTCGGCCGCGCCCTTCATCGGCCTTTTCGGGACCGTCATCGGTATCATGACCTCGTTCCAGGCCATTGCCGCTTCGAAGAATACCAGCCTGTCGGTGGTCGCGCCCGGCATCGCCGAGGCGCTGCTCGCCACCGCCATCGGCCTGCTCGCGGCCATCCCGGCTGTCATCGCCTACAACAAGCTGTCATCAGACGCGAACAAGATCGCCGTGCGCATGGAAGGGTTCTCGGATGAGTTCTCCGCCATACTCTCGCGGCAAATCGATGAAAAAGTCGCGCAGAAGGCCTGAGGTACGATCATGGGTATGTCCGTAGGCATGGCGGGACGCGGCGGGCGCGGCCACAGGCGGCGCGGCCGCCATCACGGTCTGATGTCGGAAATCAACGTCACGCCGATGGTCGACGTGATGCTGGTGCTTTTGATCATCTTCATGGTCGCGGCGCCGCTCCTGACGGTCGGCGTGCCGATCGACCTGCCGGATACGCAGGCCAAGGCGATGAATGTCGATACGCAGCCGATCACCGTCTCGATCAACGCCTCCGGCCAGATCTACCTGCAGGAAACCGAGATCCCGATCGAGGAGCTGGTGGCCAAGCTGCAGGCGATCTCCAAGACCGGCTATGACGAGCGCATCTTCATCCGCGGCGACAAGCTGACAGACTACGGCACCGCCATGAAGGTGATGGCCCGCATTTCTGCGGCCGGATACAAGAACATCGGCCTGGTTTCGCTGCAGGAACAGGATCAGTAGAAGCAAGATGAGGACGGGCCTCACCACATCGGTGATCTTGCATACGGTGGCGCTGGCCTTCGGGCTGTTCACGCTGTCGTCGCCGCCTGCCATGCCTGCGTCCGATGTCGAGTCGGTGGCGGTTGACATCGTGCCGATGGAGGCCATCGCGCAGACACTGCAGGGCGACAAGAAGGCGGTGATGCATGACAAGCCGGCGCCGACGCCGACCAAGCGCCCGGACATCGTCCCCGATGCGCAGAAGGTCGGCGAAAACAGCGTCGATACCGACAAGCCGATCACGGACGAGGCCAAGCCGAAGCCGGTCGACCTGACATCGGCGCCGCCGCCGGCGCCAACGCCGACCGAAAAGCCGAAGCCCGAGGACGCGCCGAAGCCGAAGGAGACGCCGAAGCCGACGCCGGCAACGGAAGTGGCGCCGGTGCCGCAGCCGAAGGAAGAGGTCAAGCCCGAGCCGGTCAAGCAGGTGGAACCGAAGCCGACGCCGGCCAAGGAGCCGACACCAGCGCCGCAGCCGGACAAGACCGCGGCCATCCAGCCGAAGGAAGAGGTCAAGCCGGACGCCGTTGCTGAGGCCATTGCCCAAGAACCGCCGACCGAGACGACGCAGCTTCCAGACTCCGCGCCGGCGCCCGAGGCGCGGCCGAAGCCGCAGCCGGCCCAGGCCGAGAGCGCCAAGGCGCCGGACCGCAAGGACGCCGACAAGCCGGTCAAGGAAGCGTCGTCGAAGCCGAAGTCGGAAGACAAGCAGTTCAACGCGGACGAGATAACGGCGCTGCTCGACAAGCAGAAGCCTTCCGGTGGCGGCGCCAAGCGCTCGGCCCAGCAGGCTTCGCTCGGCGGCGAAAAGGACCAGGGCCAGAAACTCTCAAGGTCGGAACAAGGGGCGTTGGAAGACCAGCTCGGCCATTGCTGGACCCTCCCGGTCGGCCTCGAAGGTTCCGAGGATTTCACCGTGGTCGTTCGCTTCAACCTGAACGCCTCCGGTAAGTTGGAAGGCCGCCCGACTGTCGAAAAGTCCAGCGGCAACCCCCAGTTCGACGCCAGTGCGGTTCGCGCCGTGCAGAAATGTGATGTCGCCGGGCTGCAGGTGCCCGCCGGCAAGCAGGACATATGGTCCGATGTTCGCGTCAACTTTGATCCGAGAGCGATGCTTGGCCTGTAGCCTGAGCACCCGAAAAATCAGCAAGAGAAGCGAGAAGACATGAAATCCATCCTCAAGCCGCTCCTGGTGGTCGCCGCAATGGCGATGGGCATAATTTCTGTCGCCACCTTGCCTGCTCGAGCAACCCTCGAGCTCAACGTCAACAAAGGCAATGTCGAGCCGATGCCGATAGCCATCCCCGACTTTCAGGGAGAGCTTGGCGCGCAGATATCGGAGATCGTAACCGCCGATCTGAAACGGTCCGGACTGTTCGCGCCGATCGACAAGGCCGCCTTTGTCGAAAAAATCACGAACCCAGATGCGGCGCCGCGCTACGAGGACTGGAAGGTCATCAACGCGCAGGCGCTGGTGACCGGCAGCGTGAACAAGGAGGCGGACGGCCGCATCCGCGCCCAGTACCGGCTGTGGGATATTTTTGGCAACACGCAGCTGGCCGGCGAGCAGTTTTTCGCCAACGACGCCAATCAGCGCCGTGTCGCTCATATCATCGCCGATGCGATCTATGAGAAGATTACCGGCGAAAAGGGCTATTTCGACACGCGCGTCGTCTTCATCGACGAATCCGGCGCCAAGAATGCGCGCAAGAAGCGGCTCGCCATCATGGACCAGGACGGCGCCAACGTGCGCTATCTGTCCGACGGCCGCTCGATCGTGCTGACACCGCGCTTCTCGCCGAACCGGCAGGAAATCACCTACATGTCCTATGAGAGCGGCCAGCCGAAGGTCTATCTACTGCAGATCGAGACCGGGCAGCGCGAATTGGTCGGCAACTTCCCCGGCATGACGTTCGCGCCGCGCTTCTCGCCCGACGGCCAGAAGGTGATCATGAGCCTGCTGCGCGACGACGGCAATTCCAACATCTTCGCCATGGACCTGAGGAGCCGCTCGACCACAAGGCTGACCAATTCCACCGCCATCGATACCTCGCCGTCCTATTCGCCCGACGGCAGCCAGGTGGTGTTCACCTCCGACCGCGGCGGCCGCGCGCAGATCTACGTAATGGGCGCCGACGGCTCCGGCCAGACCCGCATATCGTTCGGCGACGGCGTCTATTCGACGCCGGTGTGGTCGCCGCGCGGCGACCTCATCGCCTTCACCAAGCAGACCGGCGGCGAGTTCCAGATCGGCGTCATGAAGACCGACGGCTCAGGCGAGCGCATTCTGTCGTCCGGCTTCCAGCAGGAGGGACCGACTTGGGCGCCCAACGGCCGCGTGCTGATGTTCTTCCGCGACTCAGCCGGCGGTCCGAAGCTGGTTTCGGTCGACCTCACCGGCCGCAACGAGCAGTCGATCCCGACCTCGAACTTCGCGTCCGACCCGGCCTGGTCGCCGCTGCTTGAGTGAGCGGTCGAAAAGGAGAATTGAAGAACTGATGAAATGAAGAATTGAAGAATGGAGAAAGAGGGCAGTTACATCAAGCGCGCCAAGGATTTGGAAGTCTATAGGCGTGCTTATGCAGCTTCCCTCGACGTCCACAGAGCGACGCTCGTTTTTCCGAAAATCGAGCAATACGCACTGCCGACCAAATGCGTCGATCCAGCAAGGCGATTTGCGCCAATCTGGCGGAGGGCTTCGCCAAGCAGACCCATTCCAGACCCGAATTCGCGCGGTTCATTTCGATGGCTATGGGATCCTGCAGCGAAGTTGAAAAGTGGATTTCGTATGCGTTCGATCTTGGTTACATCACGCAAGCGCAACGCGACGAATGGCAGCAATCCTACGTCCACATCTATGGAATGCTGGTGAATCTGAGGGAGAGATTGAAGTGATCCTTTTCCTCAATTCCCCAATTCTTCAGTTCTTCAATTCCCCTTTTTCACAGGCTGGTCGCGTTTTGGCCGCATTTCCGCCTACGGTCCGCGCGCATTGTCGCCCTTGGTAATGCGTGGGCGTAACGGCTGCGGACGGCGGCCTAATACCAAATTTTAACCGTGTTTCTTGAATGCCGGTTAACCCAAACGTGGTTACTGGGTGATCAACGAAATCACTCGAATGCGAAGGAGAGGCGGCATGGGCCGTATCGCAGCACTTACCAGAAACCCGGCCATGATCGCGCTGGTGGCGGCACTCGCCATCACGGGTTGCGCCTCGAAGAAGACCCCGAACAGCGCGGCCGATCTCGGCCTCAACGGCGCGGGCGCCGCGACGCCGGGCTCCGCCCAGGATTTCACCGTCAACATCGGCGACCGTATCTTCTTCGACACGGATTCGTCCTCGATCCGCGCCGACGCGCAGACGACGCTGTCGCGCCAGGCGCAGTGGCTGAACCAGTACAAGCAGTATGCCATCGTCATCGAGGGCCATGCCGACGAGCGCGGCACGCGTGAGTACAATCTGGCGCTCGGCGCCCGCCGCGCCGCCGCCACCCGCGACTTCCTGGTCTCCAAGGGCGTTTCGGCCCAGCGCCTGAAGACGATCTCCTACGGCAAGGAGCGCCCGGTCGCCGTTTGCGACGACATCTCCTGCTGGTCGCAGAACCGCCGCGCCGTCACCACGCTTTCGGGCGCCGGATCCTGATTGGCAAAAATACAACAGCACCATGCGAAAGGCGGCCAAATGGCCGCCTTTTTCATATCCAGGGCCCTGAAACAAAATTTGGCCGAAGTCTCGCGCCCTGCTATGAGCCGAGGGCGCTTGGTCCCACTCTGAATCGGAAGGGCGCAACGGGCTATCAATTTCACGGCGAGAGATAGAATGCATTTCAGAACGGTCCTCAGCGGCACGCTTGCGCTGCTGCTCGTATCAAGCATCGCCGCCCCGGCAGCCGGCACGGGGCAGCCTGCCGATAGCGGGTTCTCCTTCCACCTGCCGACGCTCGGCATTTTCGGCGACAAGAAGAAACCGCAACAGCAGCAGATCGCGCAGCAGGACGGAGCCGGCGCCACTGGCCTGGAAGACCAACTCAGGCAGATGAACGGCAAGATCGAGGAACTCAATTTCCAGATCCTGCAGATGCAGGAGCAGATCCGCAAACAGCAGGAAGACAACGAGTTCCGCTTCCAGCAACTCGAGGGCGGCACGCAAGGCGGGCAGCAGCCGGCCAGCCAGAAGAAGTCGGAGGCCGCACCGCCTCCGAGCGGCGATGGCAATAGCGACAATGGCACCGACAACAGTGTCGCCGCGGCCCCGGCGACCCAGCCGCCGGCCGATGCGGGCGCCCAGTCGTCCGGCGGCGGCCAGAGCGTCGGCGAGGTCATCGTGGAATCGCAGACGGGCGACCCCGGCAAGGTAATCACCGGCGCGCCGCCGAAGCCGTTCGGCACCATCACCGTCGACAAGAACGGCAATGTGGTGAACGCCGACGAAAACACTCACGCCACCGCCCCGGCGGCGCCGGCCGCAACCGCCGAAGGCACCAAGGCCGGCAAGTCCGGAGGCACTGTGGTTGCCGCATTGCCTTCGACCAACGATCCGGATGAGCTCTACCGCAACTCCTACCAGTTCATCCTGTCGGGCGATTACGGCACCGCCGAACAGGGTTTCCGCGATCACATCGGCCGCTTCCCCAAGGACTCCAGGGCGGCGGACGCCCACTATTGGCTTGGTGAATCGCTGCTCGGCCAGCAGAAATACCGCGACGCGGCCGAGGTTTTCCTCGCCGCCAGCAAGGACTATCCGAAGGCCAAGAAGGCTCCCGACATGCTCCTGAAGCTCGGCGTATCGCTGGTCGGGCTGAAGCAGAACGATGTGGCCTGCGCCACTTTCGGCGAGATCGGCAAGCGTTATCCCGACATCTCCAGCGCGCTCAAGGAGCGCGTCAAGCAGGAACGGGCGCTCGCGGCGTGTTAGCTTTCCGCTTGCCTGTCGGTGTCCCCAAGTCGGGACCACTTTTAGGCGACACCCAGTGATGCTCGACACCGGGCCTGACCTTTCGGCACGGCTTTTTTCTGACATCGATTTATCTGACGGCGCGATTGCGGCCGTGTCCGGCGGCAGCGACTCGACCGCCCTTCTCATCCTCCTCAAGACCCATCTCGACCGAACTGCGCCCGCAACCAGGCTGCTGGCGGTGACGATCGATCACGATCTGCGGCCAGGCTCGGCGGCGGAAGCGCGCGACGTGGCCAGGCTCTGCGCCGAGCACGGCATCGCGCACCGGACCATCGTCTGGTCGGGGATGAAGCCATCGTCCGGCCTGCCCGCCGCCGCGCGCGAGGCGCGCTACCGGCTGCTGGCGGAGGCGGCGCATGCAGAAGGCATCGGCCTCATCCTGACCGGCCACACCGCCGACGACCAGGCCGAGACGGTGCTGATGCGGCAAGCGCGTGAAGAAGCGGCCCGCGAAGACGGGAGACCTGACGAGGAGGCTAGCGACGAGGGCGCGCGCAGCGAGGGACGCGGGCTTGCCGGCATGGCGCCGGCCACCCTCTATGATTGGCAAAGCTGGATCGTCAGGCCATTCCTCGGCACGCGACGCGCGGCGCTGCGCGATGTGCTGCGGCGCCACAACATCGGCTGGGCCGAGGATCCGACCAATGTCGACCAGCATTTCGAGCGACCGCGCATGCGGGCCGCTCTTGCGGGTGACGATGGCGCGCGGCGTTTCGCGGAGGCGACCGCGTCGGCCGGGCAGGCCGCCGCGAGCCGTGACGAGCTTGGGCGGCACGCGGCTATGCTGATCCGCGACCTTGCCGGCATGCCGGTCCCCGGCCTCATCCGTCTCGATCTTGCTTTCGCCGCACCCGGCGATGCCGAGGCCGCCGTCTATGCCCTGCGCATCCTGCTTGCGACCGTCGGGGGCGTTGCCTTCCTGCCGGATGCGATCCGTAGCCAAGCGCTATTCGAGCGGTTTCGGGCCGGACCGCTTTGCGCTACATTGTCGCGGACGGTGATCGACGCCAGGCGCTCCGGCATCTACCTCCGCCGCGAATCGCGCGGCCTGCCTGAGGCGGCGCTGGCCGTGAATAACGGCCTTTGGGACGGTCGCCGGCGCGTCACGCTGAGCAACAGGCAAGGCGCATTGTTGATCGCGCCGCTCGGCGCGGCCACGGCGGGCAAGCGGGCTGTTGCCGAGGGCGGCGCGCCACCAAGTCTTGCGCGCGCGGCGCTAGCCGCCGAGCCGGCATTGTGGCGCGGGACGGAATGCATCGGTTTTCCCGGTGAGGGCGCGGCTCTCACGGAGATTGGCGTCGTCCCTGCCGTTGCGCCTTTTGCCCGCTTCCTACCGTCCTTCGATCTTGCGCCCGCCGCCGCCGTGGCCCGGCTGATCGGCGCGCCGCCGCTCCCGGCCTTGCCTTTCCGCGGCCACAGTGCCGCCTGATGATTGGGCGAAAGCTTAACCCACACGTGCTGTTATGCTTGGCAAGGGGAGGCGCTCTCCCTATGTTAGGCCCAAGCTTCCTCTGATCATGCGTGTCCGTCCGCGGGCTCCAACGGGACAATAGATGAATCCGAACTATCGCAACCTCGCGCTCTGGGCGATCATAGCGGTCCTGCTCATCGCCCTGTTCAACCTGTTCCAGACGCCGCAGACGCGCGGCGCTTCGAGCGAGGTCGCCTATTCGCAGTTCCTGCAGGATGTCGCGGCTGGACGGGTCAAGACGGTGACCATCGCCGGCGCCCGCATTTCCGGCACCTACACCGACAGTTCGACCGGCTTCCAGACCTATTCGCCCGGCGATCCGTCGCTGGTGTCGCGGCTGCAGGACAAGAACGTCACCATCAACGCCCGGCCTGAATCCGACGGTTCCAACTCGCTGTTCGGCTACCTGATCTCGTGGCTGCCGATGATCCTGATCCTCGGCGTCTGGATATTCTTCATGCGCCAGATGCAGTCCGGCTCCGGACGCGCCATGGGCTTCGGCAAGTCGAAGGCCAAGCTGCTGACCGAGGCGCACGGCCGCGTCACCTTCCAGGACGTCGCCGGCGTCGACGAGGCCAAGGAAGACCTGGAAGAGATCGTCGAGTTCCTGCGCGACCCGCAGAAGTTCCAGCGCCTCGGCGGCAAGATCCCGCGCGGCGTTCTGCTCGTCGGCCCTCCCGGCACCGGCAAGACGCTGCTCGCCCGTTCGGTCGCAGGCGAGGCCAACGTGCCGTTCTTCACCATCTCCGGCTCGGACTTCGTCGAGATGTTCGTCGGCGTCGGCGCCAGCCGTGTCCGCGACATGTTCGACCAGGCCAAGAAGAACGCGCCCTGCATCATCTTCATCGACGAAATCGACGCGGTCGGCCGCCATCGCGGCGCAGGGCTGGGCGGCGGCAATGACGAGCGCGAACAGACGCTGAACCAACTGCTGGTCGAGATGGACGGCTTCGAGTCCAACGAAAGCATCATTCTGATCGCCGCCACCAACCGGCCCGACGTGCTCGACCCCGCGCTGCTCAGGCCCGGCCGCTTCGACCGCCAGGTGGTGGTGCCGAACCCCGACATCGTCGGCCGCGAGAAGATCCTCAAGGTGCATGTGCGCAACGTGCCGCTGGCGCCAAATGTCGACCTCAAGGTTATCGCGCGCGGCACGCCGGGCTTCTCCGGCGCCGACCTGATGAACCTCGTCAATGAATCCGCCCTGATGGCGGCGCGGCGCAACAAGCGCCTCGTCACCATGGCCGAGTTCGAGGACGCCAAGGACAAGATCATGATGGGCGCGGAGCGCCGCTCGTCCGCGATGACGCAGGCCGAGAAGGAACTGACCGCCTATCACGAGGCCGGCCACGCGATCCTCGCGCTCAACGTGCCGACCGCGGATCCGCTGCACAAGGCGACGATCATCCCGCGCGGCCGCGCGCTCGGCATGGTCATGCAGTTGCCGGAAGGCGACCGCTATTCGATGAGCTACAAGTACATGATCTCGCGCCTGGCGATTATGATGGGCGGCCGCGTCGCCGAGGAGTTCAAGTTCGGCAAGGAGAACATCACCTCCGGCGCCTCCTCCGACATCGAGCAGGCGACCAAGCTGGCGCGCGCCATGGTCACGCGCTGGGGCTTCTCCGACAAGCTCGGCCATGTCGCCTATGGCGACAACCAGGAAGAGGTCTTCCTCGGCCATTCGGTGGCGCGCACGCAGAACATCTCGGAAGAGACGGCGCAGATCATCGATGCCGAGGTGCGCCGGCTGATCGACGACGCCTATTCGACGGCCAAGGCGATCCTGACCAAGAAGAAGAAGGAATGGATCGCGCTGGCGCAAGGCCTGCTCGAATACGAGACGCTGACCGGCGAGGAGATCAAGCAGCTGATCGCCGGCCACAAGCCGGCGCGCGACCTTGGCGACGACACGCCGCCCAGCCGTGGCTCGGCCGTGCCTAAGGCCGGCACCGGCGGCCGCCGCAAGAAGGGCCCGGAGCCGGAAGGCGGCATGGAGCCGCAGCCGCAGGGCTAGTCGAGATCAGAGCGCTTCACCGTTTCAGGGAACGCAGAAGCGCTCTATTCTTTGGTTTGACCTATCCGACGGCTTCACGCGACGCGTCGTAAATCAGGAGACGCGCCGGATGTACGTTGAAGCGTCATCCTCGGGCCTGTCCCGAGGACCTGCCAACGCAACCGGGTTGGCGGTACCCGTGTCGCCCGACAGCAGATCCTCGGGACAGGCCCGAGGATGACGGCTTGGCGCTGTGGGAATCGCTTTATCCGCCGTATCCGATTTTATGATTCAGCTTTCAGCCGCCCATTGCACAGGCTGTAATAGCCGCCGCCCTTCTGGATCCAACGAAGGCCGTTCAACGTACCTGCCTCCTTGTTGCTGTGGTACCCCTGCAGGCAGGTCTTCATCCGCGCCTTCGCGGGCTTTTCGGTCTTGAACTCGGCGGCCAGCGTGGTCGGGAATGTCACGCCCGCCGGCGCTACGGGGGGCGCGACCGCCGCGCTGGTTTCCTTTTTCGGCTGCGGCTCGGTTTTGACCGTATCCGTGCTGACACTCTCGGCAGCGGGCATCGCACATTTCTCCTTGCGGAAAGCGGCCCAGTCCATGCCGTCCAGAGTGCCGCCTTCCTTGGCTGCGCGATAGGTCTCTCCGCATTCCTTCATCGTCAGTGCGCTTGCAGGGGCGGCGCCCCACGCAACCAATGCCGTCACAGCCAATACGGCCAATTTCAAACTAGACATAAGACCCTCCGGGGTTGCTAACGAGACCGATGTCTTTTTGTATACTGTTTGTTCTGCATATGTTCAATCAGAATTTTTGCGAGCTACTATAAAGCCTGGCGGTGGGAAGTGTGGGCGGTTGACGATACCGCTCGCTCCAGAGAGATGCAGATGCGAGCAAGGCCGGCGCCGGCGGCCGCCGCAAGAAGGACCCGGAGCCGGAAGGCGGCATGGAGCCCCAGCTGCAGGGGTGATGATAAGCGAATACCTGCTTTTGACCGCTCTCTTTTGGCGCTGCCCCTCATCGCCCTGCCGGGCACTTCTCCCCGTATAGTGACGGGGAAAAGGGCCGGCCGCGGCCCCGGCGCTTTTCCTGCAACGTTCGCGATTGGCGAAATCGGCGATGAGAGCGCCCCTCTCCCCGGAGAGGATGCCGGCAGGCAGGTGAGGGGCAGTAAAAACGCCTCAGAAATATCCGCTGGCCAACTCGCAAATCAGATGCGGCGTACTCGCTCAAACACGCCCAACAAAGAAAAAGGCCCGCGAACTTTACGGTTCGCGGGCCTTCGTCAACCGTAAACGAAGCGAAATCAGCTCTTCAGCTTGGCATTGCACAGGCTGTAGAAGCCGCCGCCCTTCTGAATCCACTTGAGGCCGTTCAGCGTGTTGGCGTCCTTGTTGGCGTAGTACAGCTCGAGGCAGGTGTGCATGCGGCCCTTGGCCGGGGTCTCGCTGGCAAACTTCTTGGAGATCGCCGTCGGGAACTTCACGCCCTTGGGAGCGGCAACGGACGGCTTCTCGGGTTCGCTGGTGTAGGTCGCCTCCGTCGGAGGCGGCACCGTGTCGTCGTCGTCCGCGGCGGCGCCGCACTCTGCCTTGCGGAAGTCGTTCCACTTCATGCCGTTGAGCTTGTTGCCGGTCTTGGCCGCCTGGTACTTGGC
>NZ_RZOJ01000440.1:0-4945 GCF_003998845.1 Mesorhizobium sp. M4A.F.Ca.ET.022.05.2.1
CGCTCGACCATGGCGGGCGCGTGCTGCGCGTCCTGATCGAGATTTCCGAACAGACGCTCGACGAGGCTTTCCAAGTCGCCGACGGCATCGAAACGGTGCTGGCGCGCGCCGGAATCCGCCGCTCGATCCTGCTGCACGGCGAGAACGCGACAGTGTGGCCGTTCGTCGAGCGGGCGGCGGCTCGAAACCTGTCGACCCGGGTCGGGCTGGAGGACGGCAAGCACCTGCCGGACGGCAGCGTCGCCGCCGGCAATGCGGCGCTGGTGGCGGCTGCGGTGACGATTTATCGGGCAGGCCGATTGCGGCGCTAAGAACGCTCGCCGGAAGTCAGCCGAACGTCGCCAGAGGCTTGGCGCGGATCTCGACCCACGCGCAGCGCCGGCTGTCGTGATAGAAGGACTGGAACGGCGCCGGGAAGGACGGGTCGGCAAAGGCGCCGACGGGAATTGCGATCACACCGGGCTGGCTGTCGAGCCGGTAGTGGACGGTGGTTCCGCAATCCGGGCAGAAGCTATAGCTGACGCGGCCGCCCTGCTCGCCGACACGGGTGAACTCCGCCGCCCGTCCCTGGATGGACACGTCACCTTCCTTAAACCGGACATTGTAGCTAAAGGCACTGCCGGTGCGCCGCTTGCAGGCCAGGCAATGGCATACGGAAATGCGTACGATCTCGCCCGAGCAGACAGCCGAAAGCTGGCCGCAAGAGCATTCCGCGCGACGACTGACCATGGCCGGCTCCTTTCGGCTCCGCCCGGCCTCGTCCGACCAGCGCGGCTGGAGCAGCTTATTGAGTTCGGAAGCACGGCGGAAGGGCACTTCAGGCTCTCGCCCGTCACGGAGCGCGGCGGCCTTTGTCAGGCCCGCCAGGCCGCCAGATCCGCCAGGATTTGCGCCTTCAGCGCGGGGTCGGCATAGCTCGCCTTGACCGATGTCGCCGCGAGCTCGCGGATGGTTTCGCCGTCCCAGGCGAACGCGTCGGCGCAGGCGGCATAGGATACTTCCAGCGTGGTGTCGAGCAGCGCCGGATCATCGGTGTTGATCGAGACCGGAACACCGGCCCGGCGCAAGGTGTCGATCGGATGTTCGGCGATCGACCGGTAGAGGCCGAGCGTGACGTTGGAGATCGGGCAGACGCCAAGGGGGATCTGCCTCTCAGCCAGCAGGTCGACCAGGTCCGGCTTCTCGATCGCCCGCACGCCGTGGTCGATGCGGTCGGCGCCAAGCAGGTCGACCGCGTCGCGCACGCCCTCCGGACCGCTGGACTCGCCGGCGTGAACGGTCCGCCGCAGGCCCGCCGCAGCCGCACGGCGGAACGCTTCGGCAAAGCGCGGGCCGGTGCGGCCGGCGGCGGCTTCGTTGCCGTCGATCGACAGCGCAACCACGCGCGGATGCCTGATCCCGCTCAGCAGCTCCACCAGCTCGATCGCTTCCTCCGCCGACTGGGTGCGCAACAGGCTGACGCAAAGCCCGACCGGAGGGTGACCGTCCTCTTCGGCGGCCGCGAAGCCGGCGTCGAAGGCGTCGATCATCCCCGGAATGTTCTTGTACCAGTGCGGCCAGTGAGTCGGGTTGACGATGACGTCGGCATAGCGCACGCCGCTCCTGGCCATGCGCTGGGCGAACTTGTAGGCCGTGCTCGCCAGCTGCTCGCGCGTGCGGAACGTGCCGCACAGCCAATCGAGCATTTCGAGGAAACTCTTCAGGTTGTGCGCCTCGAACAGCCTGTCGCGCGGCGCGCGCAACGGAATGCCGGCTTCCTCGCAATTCCTGATCACGTCGTCGGCCTCGAAGCAGCCCTCGACGTGGATGTGCACCTCGGCTTTCGGCAATGCGATGTAGTCGGTCAACGGACGTCTCCCCTGTTCACGCGCCGCATTCAATCACGAAAAGGCCCGACCCATGCTTCAAGAAATGATTGAAAGAATTGCGCGAGGCGGCGGCAATTGCCGCGGCAGTACCGTTCGTTGTAGCCATTGCGACCGCTTGATTTTGGAGGAGACGCGGCATGGACCCAATCACCGGCGGCTGCCTGTGCGGTAACGTCCGCATCGTTGCGTCGGGTGCCCCATACAGGGTCGGCATCTGCCACTGCCTCGACTGCCGCAAGCATCACGGGGCGCTCTTCTATGCCGCGGCGGTGTTCGCTCAGGATGCGGTGACGATCGAGGGCGAAACGCGCGATTATGCCGGACGGTTCTTCTGTCCGCGCTGCGGCTCGTCCGTCTTCGCCCGCACTGGAGACGAGATCGAAGTTCATCTGGGCTCCCTGGATGCTCCCGACCAACTGGTGCCGACGTACGAACTCTGGACCGTTCGTCGCGAGTCCTGGTTGCCGCCGTTTCCGCTCAAGAGACGCTACGAGCGCGATCGTGACGCCACGGGTCGTAGCGAGGGATAGCCGCGCAGTTTGGGCGGTCACGCCGGGGCTTCAGTCCGGAAGGCCGGCCTTGCGGAAGCCATCGACGAAATGCTGCATCGTCGCGTCGTCGCGGAACGGCTCCGTCGCGACCCAATAGGCGGTACTAAAATGCCGGTTGCCGACGAGGAACAGTTCGACCTCCGCGCGCGCCTCATCGAGCCGGCCAAGTTGCGCAAGGCTTGCCGCCAGGAAACGGCGCGAGCTCGTGCGATAGGTCTCGTCCCGGCGCAGCGTCTCGACGGCGGCTTCGTATTCACGGGCCGCATATTGTGCCTGACCGAGTGTCAGATAGTACCAGCTTGGCGGATAGGGGTTCAGCCGGAATGCCTTGCGAATGTGCTCGAGGCTTACCTCGATCTGCCCGGCCAGAACCTCGATGTCGGATATCGTCGCCCAGGCGTCGGCTTCGTTCGGATCGAGTTCGAACGCCTTGGCGAATTCAGCGTCCGCCTCGTCGAAGCGGCGTTCATAGGCAAGCAGGTTGCCCAGCACCCAGTGGCAGCCGGCATCGTTGGGATCGATCGCCACGGCCTTGCGCGCCAGCTCCAGGGCAACGCTCCGATTGGGTTCGATGGGTTCTCCCCAATGCACCCATTGCATCCAGTGGTTCATGGCAAGCCAGCGATAGGCCTCGGCGTAGTCCGGATCGAGCGAAACGGCGCGCGTCAGCATCAGGTGCGCTTCCCGCGCCGTCTGCGGCGAATCGTCGATCAGCTTGCGCGCCCGCACACACAGATCATAGGCCTCGAGATTTTTGGGCCGGTTGCGCGGCGGCGGCGCGCGCAGCCGGCCAAGCAGTGCCTCGACGATCTTGGCCGTCACCTCGTCCTGAACGGCAAAGATGTCTTCAAGGCTGCGATCGTAGCGTTCCGCCCACAGATGTTCGCCGCTCGAAGCGTCGACCAGCTGGGCATTGATGCGCACGCGCCCGGCGGCGCGCCTGGCGCTGCCTTCCAGCAGGTAGCGCACGCCGAGCTCCTCGGCGATCCCGCGCACATCCATCGCCCTTCCCTTGTAGGCAAAGACCGAGTTGCGCGCGATGACGAACAGGCCCGCGTTCCTCGACAGGTCGGTGATCAGGTCTTCGGTCAGCCCGTCCGCGAAGGACTCCTGCCCGGGATCATTGCTGAAGGCGACAAAGGGCAGCACGGCGATGGACGGCTTGCCGGGCAGCGGCAAGGGTTTTCGCTTCGCCTCGCCGAGCTGTTCGATGACGCCAGTGAAGCGGTAGCCGACGCGCGGCACCGTGGCGATCCAGTCACCGCCATCGGCGGCCGGACCGAGCAGCTTCCTGAGCTGGGCGATCTGGACCGTCAGGTTGCCTTCCTCGACGGCCGTTCCCGGCCATGCGGCATCCATCAGCTCGGCCTTGGCCAGGATTTCGCCGGGACGCTCGACCAGCGCCGCAAGCAGCTTCAGCCCGCGATAGCCGGCGGCCACGGGAACGTCGTTGCGAAGCAGCGTTCCCGCAGACGGATCAAGCACATACGGACCAAAGGCAAAGCGCGATCCCTGCATGCGGCTGATCTATAGCCCATTTGGAAGTTTTGAGAACTATTTGGGAGGGCTTAATTACGCCGCTGCCGGCATCCTGCAGAATTCAACCTCATTCAGGTCGAGGCCCCCAAATCGCATGGGCCTCAAACCACAGGAGGTTGCCATGAACGATACCCTTGCAACGGTCCAGCATTGCGCAGCGCGGCAGGCAGCGTCCGCGAGGCGGGCGCCGCGCCGGTCCTTGACGAGCCTGCGCGGCACGATCGCTGCCTGGCGCAGGCAGGCACGCTTTCGCTGGGATCTCAAGCGAATCTCGGAGACCAATCCGCATCTGATCGACGATATCGGCCTGACCAGACGGCAGGTCGAGGAAGAGATCGCCAAGCTGCCCTTCTGGCAACGATAAAGGCTAACCCGGTTGGCCCTCACTGCGTGTCCGCGTGTGCCCTTAGCTCCGCGCGCTTCTCGTCTGACACCACCGCCAGATCGAGCACCTTCTGCAATTCGGCCGCGTGGCGGAAGGATGGCTCGGGCTGGACGCCGCTCTTCACCGCCTCGGCGAAGCGCTCATAGTTGGTCGGCACCGTGCCGGCGTCGAGCGCCTCCCATCTGGCGTTCTCGACATTGTCGCCCACGCACGCCTTCAGCGCCGAGCCTTCGAGATTGTGCATCACCTCGATGCCGCCCTTGTCGCCATAGATGCGCAGCCTGAGCTCGTTGAGATGGCCGGTCGCCCAGCGGCTGGCATGCACCACGCCGAAGGCGCCATTGGAGAAATCCAGCGTCATGGCGAAGCTGTCATTGGCGTCGAGCCCGTATTCGCCGATGCGGTTGCCCGGCGCCTTGTCGAAGGCGCGCAGGCGGCAAAACACATGGTCGATGTCGAGCGCCGCGCCATAGCTGGCGAAATCGAGGATGTGGATGCCGACGTCGCCGAGCACGCCGTTCGAGCCATGGCCGCGCGACAGGCGCCACAGCCATTTCGGGTCGGTGCGCCAGTCGCCCCAGAATTTCGACACCAGCCAGCTT
>NZ_RZOJ01000441.1:0-4915 GCF_003998845.1 Mesorhizobium sp. M4A.F.Ca.ET.022.05.2.1
GAACAGGACCTTGCCCGACGCACGCGGCGAGCCGGCGATAGGGTTGGCGCCAGCACCCCAGTCGTCCAGTTGCACGGTCGAGGCCTTTGGCCAGTGCGGTGTCGGCATGTCAAGTTCCTCGGTTACGCCAGCATGTAGATGTTGCGCATGGTCTCATGCACAGTGCATTCGCCGCTCCAGCCGGCCGGGAACAGCACCACCGTCCCGGCTGTCACCTCTATCACCTCGCTGTCGTCGGATTTGTAGGTGGCGCGACCTGAAACGAAGTGGCAGAACTCGTCGCGCGGGATCTTGAGCCGCCAGCGTCCCGGCGTGCAGACCCAGATGCCGGATTCCGGCTGGTTGTTCGGACCCTTGTGCACCAGCCTGCCGGTCGAGTGCGAAGCGCCCTCCAGCGCGTCAGGCTGCGCGCCCCAGTCGACGAGATCGGCGCGGGTCGAGGCCTGGTGGAGGTGCGGGGCGGAGGAGGTCACAGCAGCTGCTCCAGCAGCCCGGCAGCCTTCTCGGGGCCGTTCTGCGACTGCATCTGCGCCGATGCCCTGGCGAGCTTGGCCTTGATTGCCGGATCGGTGAGGCAGGCCTCGATCTTCGCGATCAGGTCGGCATCGCTCCAGTCATAGCGCGGCATGCCGAAGCCGCAGCCGATCTCGCCGACGCGGGTGGCATTGTCGTGACCGTCCCAGACATAGGGCATGATGATCGCCGGCTTGCCGAAATAGAGGCACTCGGTGAAGGAGTTGTTGCCGCCATGGTGGATCACAACATCGACCTGCGGGATCACCGAAGGTTGCGGGAACCAGCTGTCGACGATGACGTTGCCGGGCACGTCGGTGTACTGGTCCTTGTAGCCGCCGACATTGACCAGCGCCCGGTAGCGCGTCTTGCCGAGCGCCGCGATGATGCGCTTCAGGAGGTCGACGTCGCCGGCCCCCAGGCTGCCGAAGGAGACGTAGAGCAGCGGCCCGTCATTGTTCTTCGCAAAGGTCGGTATTGCGTAGGGCTTCTCCTGCCGCACGCAGCCCTCGAGATACTGGAATTTCGCCGGGTCGAGCGGATGCCGGCGGTTGAACTTCGCCGCCTGCGGATAGAGCAGCAGGTTGAGGTAGGGCGAGGCCTCGAAGAACTGGCCGATCGGATAGGGCGCCTCGCCATTGGCGGCGAGGAAGGCGTTGAAGTCGTCATGGATCGGCTTGATCACCGCGTTGAAATGGTCGCGGTAGCGCTTGTGGCCGGCATAATCGCTCTCGGCGCAGCCGGAAAGATGCGGCGGGATGTCCTCGTCCTCGATCTCGTTTTCCGAGCAGGAGATGACCCGCACCCAGGGCTTGCCGTATTGTTTGATCGCCGGAAACAGGATGACGTTGTCGACCGAGATGACGTCGGGCTTGATCTTGTCGAGCACGCCGGGCAGATCCTTCTGCGCCCATTTGGCGCTGTCGACGATCGCCGTCCAGCAATCCTTCACATAGTTGTCGACCTGGCCGTAGGGCGACTTGCGGAAGTTCGGGATGTGGCCGTTGATGAAATCCTCCCAGAACTTGGCCATCTGCTCCGGCGGCATCGGCTCGGAGAGGTTCACCGGATGCGCCTCGAAGCCGTAGCCCTTGTAGACGTCGACAAAGCCGGGGTCGGACAGGAACACCGCCCTGTGGCCGCGCGCCTCGACCGCCTGGGCGATGCCGACGGAATTGAGCGCCGGTCCAAAGGCCGCTTCCGGGAAAAACGCGATGGTCTTCTGCGCCATGGTTTCAATCTCCATCAATCTGCGAAAATTCTGACATCGGCGGCGTCCCAGCCGAGCTCGATCCGGTCGCCGGCGGCAACCGGCCGGCGGTCGGCGGCATCGGCGGTGACGCGCACCAGGAACGGCCTTTGCGACAGAGCGGTGCGGACATGCACCTGCAGGTCGAGGCCCTGATAGGCGAGCGCCTCGACAGTGCCGGCAACGCGGTTGGCGGTGTCGGGCGACGGAAACAGCCGGATGCGTTCGGGCCGCACAGCGGCGACAGCCGAGGCGCCCGACGAAAGTGTCGCCGGAACCTTGCCGGTGATCTTCGTGCCATTCGTCGCCTGGACGCCGTTGGTGTCAGCACGGCCGGGGACAAAATTCATCACGCCGATGAAGTCGGCGACGAAGCGGTCGGAAGGATGTTCGTAGATCGCGTGCGGCGTGTCGCATTGCAGCAGCCTGCCATCCTTCAGCACCGCCATGCGGTCGGCCATGACCAGCGATTCCTCCTGGTCGTGGGTGACGATGACGAAGGTGATGCCGACCTCGTGCTGCAGGCGCTTCAATTCGAGCTGCATGGCGCCGCGCAGTTTCTTGTCGAGCGCGCCGAGCGGCTCGTCGAGCAACAGCAGGCGCGGCCGCTTGACCAAAGCGCGGGCGAGCGCCACGCGCTGCTTCTGCCCCCCAGACAATTGCTCCGGCTTGCGGTCGGCGAAAGGCACGAGCTCGGTCGTCGCCAGGATGGCGTCGACGCGGCTGCGGATCTCGGCCGCCGGCAGGCGCTCCATTTCGAGGCCGTAGGAGACGTTGGCCCTGACGCTCATATGCGGAAACAGCGCATAGGACTGGAACATCAGGTTGACCGGTCGCTTGTTGGGCGGCGTGCGGGCGATATCGCGCCCGTCGAGCAGGATCTGGCCGTCGCTCGGCGTCTCGAAGCCGGCCAGCATGCGCAACAGCGTGGTCTTGCCGCAGCCGGAGGGGCCGAGTAGGGCGAAGAATTCGTTCTCGCGGATGTCGAGCGAAATGCCGTCGACGGCTCTCACGCGGCCGAAATTCTTCGACACGCGATCGATCCGAAGCAGCGTGCGCGGTTCGCTCATTGGCCGATAACCCCACGATTGAGCCGCTGCGAAAGGGTCAGCGCGGTGATCGAAACCGCCATGACGATGGTCGCCAGCGCGTTGATCTCCGGCGTGATGCCGAAGCGGATCATCGAATAGATCTGCATCGGCAGCGTGGTCGAGGCGCGGCCGGCGCCGGCGGTGAAGAAGGCGATGATGAACTCGTCCACCGAGAGCGTGAAGGCGAGCAGCGCGCCGGCGACGACCGCCGGCAGGATGACCGGCAGCGTCACCCGCCGGAAGGTGGTGAGCGCGGAGGCGCCGAGATCGGCGGAGGCCTCGACGATCGACCAGTCGAAGCTCTTCAGCCGCGCGCGCACTACAGAGCAGACGAAGGCAAGGTTGAAGACGACATGGGCGAGGACGATGGTGTGTAGGCCCATGGTGACATCGAGCATCGAGAAGAACGACAGCAGCGCGATGGCGAGCACGATGTCTGGAATGATCATCGGCGCGAAGATCAGTGCTTCCAGACCCTTTCCGTATTGCCGGCGCATCTCGATGCCGATCGCCAGCAGCGTGCCGAGCAGCGTGGCGATGGCGGTCGAGACCAGCGCCACGATCAGCGTGTTGAGGGCAGCCTGCAGGATCGCCGCATTGCCGGCGAGCGAAGCGTACCATTTCAGCGAGAAGCCCGACCATGCCGTCGGCAGCCCGCCGGCGTTGAAGGAGAGCGCCACCAGGACGGCGATCGGGATGTAGAGGAAGGCGAAGACCAGGACGAGGATCGTCCGCAAGCCGAGGGTGCGGGCAGGCGACGAAGTCATGGCTGTCCTCTGATGGTCAGGAGGCGAGCGGTCATACAGCCTCCTTCTCCCCGTGCACGGGGAGATGATGCCGGCAGGCAGATGAGGGGCAACGCTGAGCGTCGCAAAGGCTGGCGCCGCCCCTCATCCGCCCCTTCGGGGCACCTTCTCCCCGTGAACGGGGAGAAGGAAGCAAGGGAGCGCTCAGCCATCGGCACCTCCCTCAGCTTCCTTGGCTCGGCCGGCGGCGCGGTCGGCAAGCAGGGCCTGCGCCATCAGGACCGCGAGCATGATGGCGATCAGCGCCATGGCGAGGGCGGCGCCAAACGGCCAGTCATTGGCGGTCAGGAACTGGTCGTAGACCAGGTTGCCGATCATCTGGAAGCGGCCGCCGCCGAGCAGAGCGGGGGTGACGAAATTGCCGATCGACAGCACGAAGACGAAGACCGCGCCGGCGGCGATGCCGGGCACCGTCAGGGGCAGGATGACGCGGCGAAAGGTGGTCAGCGCCGAGGCGCCGAGGTCGCGCGAAGCCTCGGCGAGTTCCGGATTGAGCCGCGACAGCGGCGCGTAACAGGCGAGGATGACGAAGGGCAGGTAGTTGTAGACCAGGCCGGCGATGACGGCGCCCTCGGTGTAGAGCATCGACGGCGGCTCGCCCGTGTAGCCCATCCAGCGCAGCAACTGGGTGACGAGGCCCTCGCGGTTGAGGAGCACGATCCAGGCATAGGTGCGGATCAGATAGTTCGACCAGAACGGCAGCACGGCGAAGAACAGAAATACCGGCTGCAGCCGGCGTGGCGCCGCGGCAATCGCATAGGCAGCGGCGTAGCCGATGATGACCGCGATCAGTGTCGCGGCGCCGGCGATGCGCGCCGAGTTGAGGAAGATGCCGGCATAGAGCGGGTCGAGGACCTGGCCGAAATTCTCCAGCGTGAAAGTGTATTCGATCCCGCCATAGATGCCGCGCCGGAAGAAGGCGAGCGCAAGCACCAGCGCGCATGGCACGACCATGAGCGCGGTCAGCCAGGCCAAAGCCGGCGCCATCAGCAGGTTGGAGCGAAGTCTGGTCTGGGACAATTTTCGATACCGCTCAGCGGCCGACGGCGGCAGCCCGCCATCGGCCATTGTCTCTGGGCTGCAAGCGCCTACTGCGCGGCCTTGATCTCGCTAACGATCTTGGAGTAGTCGCGCTGGGCGTCGCCGACGTCGCGCAACTGCTCGAACTTGACGAGGTCGGCCACCGGCATCGCCATGTTGGGGAACTTGGCCAGGAAGTCGGCCGGCAGGCTCTCCATCGCCGGCTTGTTCGGCAC
>NZ_RZOJ01000442.1:0-4915 GCF_003998845.1 Mesorhizobium sp. M4A.F.Ca.ET.022.05.2.1
CCTTCGGGTCGGTGCTCACCACACTCGTGTGGCTGTGGCCGCCGACCACCACGTCGATGCCGGGGATTTTCGCGATGACATCGCGCTCGCGGTTGTAGCCGATATGGGTCACCGCGATGATCTTGTTGACGCCTTGCGCCTTCAGCTTCTCGACCTCGGCGGTGATCGACTTGACGTCGTCTTCGATGGCGATGTTGGGGCCGGGCGAGGCAAGCTCCGGCGTATCATTGGTGACCGCGCCGACAATGCCGATCTTCTGGCCGCCGACCTCAAGCACGACCGACGGTTTGATCTTGCCCGCGGCGCCCGACTTGTCGTTGGGCACGACATTGGCGCTGACGATCGGGAACTTCGCCTTGTCCAGGTAAGGCACCAGCGCGCTCTCGCCGTCGTCGAATTCGTGGTTGCCGAGCGTCACCGCGTCGGGCTTGATCTGGTTGAGGAATTCCTCCTCCGCGGCACCCTTGTAGGTGATGTAGAAGAGCGAGCCCTGGAAGCTGTCGCCCGCATTGAGCAGTAGCACCTTCTGACCGTCGAGCTTCTTGCGTTCCTGCGCGATCGCGGTAACCAGCCGGCCGGCGCCGCCAATGCATTCGCCTTTGGTTTCTTCCTCGGCGGAGCATGTCGACTCGTATTTGTTGTTGCCTTCAATGCGGCTGTGCCAATCATTAAAATGCAGGATGTTCAATGTGTAGTCGGCAAAGGATGATCCGGCGGACAGGCCAAGCGCGGATGCTGAAAGAGCGGCAATGGCGGCGATCTTCTTCATTCTCGTCTCCCGGATGACCTTGAACCAGAGGCGCTTAACGCCCTTGCACTGAACGGGACATAGCAGCCAGATCCCGACTATGTTCCCATCGCGTTTTCATCGATGCAAGCGGAATCGGGCCAGCATTGCCGGGCGCAAAAAACGGCGGCTCGCGGGCCGCCGTCTTCCGAAAAGCGAAGGATGTACCGGCTTCAGGCGCGCCGCGTCAGCACGAAGTTCTGGCCCGACGCGCTGGTGCAATTGAGCTGGCTGGTGGAGATCATCAGGCAGTTGAAGCTGATCGGTGTCTGGCGGATCAGCGAGGTGCCGTGGATCTCGACCGAAGTCGCCCCGGTCATGGTGTAGCTGCCTTCGGCGAGCTTCTGGCCGGTGTCCGTGGCGACGGTGGTGAAGGTGCCGGCGGTGAAGCTCGACAGGCCGGTGCCCTTGGCGTCGATCCAGGAACCCTCGACGCCTTTCGGTCCGGCTGCGATCGGTGGCTCGGAAGGGCCGACGGTGGTGCAGGCAGAAGCGGCGAGCAGACTTGCCGCCGCACCTGCCGAAAGCAATTTGCGCGCAATAGTCATTTGAAATCCTCTCCTCTCGCATCGGCCGGAAAACCGCTTTCGATTTTCGGAAGGCACGAGGCGTACATCAAAGTGCTGGAGCGTACTTTCCAATGGATGCACGTCGCTCCAGGCCGCACCCCTTCAATCGCCCGATTTCCGGGCGATTGCAAGGCATCGCGGCATGCCGGCGCCGCATCGGCCCGAAAATCGAAGATCGATCTTCGGAAGGCGTGATGCACGCAATTTCAATGGCTTAAAGCCCTCTTGCAGGTCCGAAGGAGCGCGCGCGCTGCAACCCGCTATCGCACCAGGATGTTGCGGAATTGCCACGGGTCGTTCTTGTCGAGATCCTCGAGGAAAAGCCCCGGCCGGTGATCGAGCGGAGTCCAGTCGGTATAGTAGCCCTTGACCGGCCCGAGATAGGGGAACTGCACTTCCAGGCAGCGCTTGTAGTCCATCTCGTCGGCCTCGACGATGCCGGCTTGCGGGTTTTCCAGCGCCCAGACCATGCCGGCAAGCACCGCCGAGGTGACCTGCAGGCCGGTGGCGTTCTGGTAGGGAGCGAGCTTACGCGCCTCGGCCAGCGACAGCTGCGAACCGTACCAGTAGGCGTTCTTGTCGTGGCCGTAGAGCAGCACCCCGAGCTCGTCGATACCGTCGACCAACTCGTTCTCGTCAAGCACGTGATGGACAGGTTGCGCCTTGCCAGCCGCGCCGAACATCTCGTGCAGCGACAGCACCGCGTCATTGCACGGATGGTAGGCATAGTGGCAGGTCGGGCGGTAGTGGACCTTACCCTTCTTGCCGCGCAAGGTGAAGAAGTCGGAGATCGAGATCGCTTCGTTGTGGGTCACCAGGAAGCCATATTGCGCGCCGGGCGTCGGGCACCACGAGCGCACGCGGGTGTTGGCGCCGGCCTGCTCCAGATAGATCGCCGCCTGCGAGCCGTTCTTGTGCTTCCTGGCGTTCTTCGGCATCCAGGTCTCATGCGTGCCCCAGCCGAGTTCGGCAGGCTGCATGCCCTCGGAGACGAAGCCTTCGACCGACCAGGTGTTCCAGAACACGTCCATCGGCTTCGGCTTCTTGGTGCGCTGCGTGTCGCGCTCGGCAATGTGAATGCCCTTGACGCCGGCCTTCTTCATCAGTTTCGCCCAGCCCTCGCGGTCACTCGCGGCCGGCTCGGCAAACTCCAGCCCAAGATCGGTGGCGAGGTGGACCAGCGCCTGCTTGACGAACCACGAGACCATGCCCGGATTGGCGCCGCAGCAGGAGATCGCGGTGCTGCCGCCGGGGTTCCTGGCGATTTCCTCGCGCACGCTTTCGCGCAGCGCGTAGTTGGTGCGCGCGGCGTTATCCGCCTTGTCATCGAAGTAGAAGCCGAGCCAGGGCTCGACCACCGTGTCGACATAGAGCACGCCGAGCTTGCGGCAGAGTTTCATCAGTTCGAGCGAGGAGGTGTCGACCGACAGGTTGACGCAGAAGCCCTGGCCGCCGCCATTGGTCAGAAGCGGCGTCAGCAGCTTCTTGTAGTTCTTCTTTGTCACGGCTTCCTGCATGAAGGTGATGCCGCGCTCGTCGAGCAGCTTGCGGTCGCTATCGCGCGGGTCGATGACCGTCATGCGCGATTTGTCGAACTTGAAATGGCGTTCGATCAGCGGCAGCGTTCCCCGTCCGATCGAGCCGAAGCCGATCATCACGACGGGACCGGTGATTTCACCGTAAACGGGCCAGTTTTCATTCGCCATTTTTTCAGACACTCCGTTAAACAGGGCAAAAGCCGGGCGTTTCTGCCGGACGGCCAAGCGCTACACCACAGATCATTGTCATAAACCAGTGAAAAGCGCCAACCACTGGTCCGGCTCGCCTGATGGCGTGGTTAAGCTGCCGTGGCCATGTCGGCGAGGAAGGCGACCAGCCGGTCGCGGTCGGCGGTCAGTCCCTTGTAGTCGAGCTGGGCCTCGTCGAGCGCCTCCAGCTGTGCGGCGAAGGATGCCGCGAGCGTCGCCCTGTCGGGATGGCGTGCCAGCACCTTGAGCGGGTCGAGATGGATGCGGATGGTGAACAGGATGTCGCGCGAGACGGGCAGTTTGCGCAACGTCTGGCGCTCGACGCGGATGAAGGCATGGGCGTCGATATCGCCGTCGGCGAAGCGTGTGGGGCGGTTGGTGGCGCGGTCGATGCGCTGGAGGTTGGAGAGCGGATGGTAGAGGGCGTCGCCGGCCTGGATCGACCAGTTGTAGCGCTCCACCGCCTGACCCTGAAGACCGTCGAACATGCGGTTGATCAATTCTGCCGGACGCGTGCCGGGCCCGAACCCCGGCACCGGCGCATGGATCTGCTGCAGCGGCTTGCCGAATTTTTCCAGGAGCGACCAGGACGAAGGAAAGCAGAGCGAGCCGGCGGCCAGGCGCCAGCCGCTTTCATCCCGGCGCATCAGGATCAGATCCTCCTGGACGAGCAGGGATGCCTGAACGAGCGGCGCCGCGCGCAGGGCCGCAGTCGGTCCGCCACCGTTCTCGTCGCCGATCACGGCGGCGCCGGAGCCGCCATCGCGATGGGTCCCGGGGTGTTTCGCCGCGAGATAGGCTGCGAGGAGATCGAGCACCTCTCGCTGGGCCTCGCGTGTGCCATCCTCCTCGACGAAGACCTTTTCGGGAATCTCCGCGTAGAGCCGGCGCTTCTCGGCGAGATGAGGCAAGAGACATTCGTCGACATCGATCCACTCGTCGAGGCCGAGCGGCTTCAGCCCGATGGTGAAGGGTTTCGACGAACCGTCATAGGGCGTATGGGCGGGCCCGTTCATGCTTCCTTGAACGCGTCGAGTTGAGCGGCGGTCATTCTCGCCGTGAATTCAGTGATGTCATAGTCGGCGGCGCCGGCTTGGGCGAAGGGATCGGCGGCCAGCTTGGCGTCCAACACGTCGCGCGGGCCGCGCGCTATGATGATGCCGCCGGTTCTTGGCCGCTTTGGACCGGAGATGACGAAGATACCCTCCGCATAGCATGCTTTCAGCCACTCGACATGTGCAGCTTGCAGCCGATCGATCTCGGTAAGCGGCACCTTGTAGTTCAGCGACACGACGAACATCATTCTCTCCAGACCTGCGTCAGGCCAACCGTGCGGGGATAAGGCCGCGCAGCGAATTGCCGACGAAGATCGCCTTCGCCGACTTCAGATCGTCTAGGGTGTAGATCGCTTCGCGGGCGCGGCCTTCATCCAGAAGCTCGCCGCGCAATACGCCAGGCAAGAGACCGCAGTCGAGCCGGGGCGTTGCCAGCACGCCGTCGCCGAAATCGGCGAAGAGATTGGTGATCGTACCCTCGCAGAGTTCGCCGCGTTCGTTGGCGAGCAGCACCTCGTCCGCGCGGCTGGCGAGATATTCGGCGCGCGCCCGCTGGTAGGTGTCGCGGCGGCTGGTCTTGTGGCGAAGCAAAGTGTCGCCGGAATCGAGCCGGACCCGCGCCAGTTGCAGGCGCCAGACCTTGTCGGCGGCGAGCGGCTCATAGCGCTGCGCGGCAGCCGTCACCTCGCCATTGCGCGCCAGGACCAGACGGGTGCGCAAGGCGATCGTTTGCCGGCCAACCGTGTCCGTCAGCAC
>NZ_RZOJ01000443.1:0-4914 GCF_003998845.1 Mesorhizobium sp. M4A.F.Ca.ET.022.05.2.1
CAGCTTGCATGTGTGGCTGCCGGTGGTCTACGACAATCTGAGCCGCGGCAACGAGGAATCCGTCTGCTGGGGTCCGCTGGTTGTCGGCGATATCCGCGATCGCCGGGCGCTCGATCGGGTGATCACCACCCGTCGGCCACAGGCGATCATCCACTTCGCAGCACTCGCCTATGTCGGCGAGTCGGTCGGCGAGCCGGCCGACTATTATTCGACCAACGTGGCGGGAACGATCTGCGTGCTCGATGTGGCGCGGACGCATGGCATCGACAACATCATCTTTTCCTCGAGCTGCGCGACCTACGGCGTGCCCGAGACCCTGCCGGTGCGCGAGACCTCGCCGCAGAACCCGATCAGCCCCTATGGACGCACCAAGCTGATGGGCGAGCAGATCATCAAGGATTATGCCGCGGCCTATGGCATGAAATACGCGATCCTGCGCTACTTCAACGCCTGTGGCGCCGATCCCGAGGGCGAGCTTGGCGAATGGCATACGCCTGAAACGCACCTCATACCCAGAGTATTGATGGCGGCGTCCGGTATGATCGACGCGATCGAGGTTTTCGGCACCGACTACGACACGGCCGACGGCACCTGCGTGCGCGACTACATCCATGTCAGCGACCTTGCCCGCGCGCACCTCAAGGCCCTGATGCATCTGGAAGCCGGCGGCGACAACCTTTCGGTCAATCTCGGCACCGGCCGAGGCGTATCCATCAATGAGATCCTGGACGCGGTCGGCCGCATGACGGCGCGACCGGTTCCAGTCGTCCATCGGACACGGCGTCCTGGCGACCCGGCCGAGCTCTATGCCGATCCGAGCCTGGCGCGCGAGCAGTTGGGCTTCGCGGCGGAGCTCTCCGACATCGACACCATCGTCAGGACGGCCGCACCCTTCTTCGGGCTGGGTTCGGCAACGCCGGCGCCGGCAATTCCTGTCCCGGCTGTCACGGCCACGTCGCGCGCCAGACGCGCGCCGCGCGGCACGAACACCGGCAAACAACGCCAGCCCGCAAGGCTGACAGTCGTCCCAGTGAGTAATGTGTCGGGGCGCGGGCTCGCTGAGTTGGGTTGAGGGCTCTCTCAGCGGGCCTCTTCTTGTCTGATCCGCCGGCGGCGGCCAGACCTGATTGCCGGAGCGGTTCGGCTTTTTGAATTGCCGACCCGCTCGAAATATTGTTCTACGCAGTTCCAGGCAACCACTACGCACCTTCCTGGAATTGCTTCGGGCGGTTCAGCGTTTCATGAAATGCTGGACCGCCCTATTTCTTTGTTCGACCGGATCCGTTTCAGCGCAGGCGCTTCAGCTCTTGGACTCCACCAGCTTGCGGGCCGTATCGAACTCAATGCTCTTGGCGTCGCCTTCCTGGAACTTCCGATGCTCGTCGGTGGCATTGCCAGAAGCGTGCTTGAAGCTGTACCACCCGCCACCGGGCTCCATGCGCTGCTCGACATTGCCGTTATGGATGCGATGGCTGAAGCAGGTGCGGATCGGCGTCGCGGCATAGGTCTTGGACCGCCAGACAAGCTCCATGCACATCTTGCCGTCATTGGTCAGCAGCCATCTGCCTTCAGCGATGGAGGTGGAATCCGGTTTCGCCGTCCAGGCGCGCAGGCGCCTGTCCTGCGCGAAATAGGCGGCTCCATCCGCCCAGTTCCACGTGCGATCCGCGTAGTAGAGCTGCATCTCGAACGCCGTTGGAACGGCCTGGGCGGGGGCACGATCCTTGGCGGCTGCCATATTCACGGCAGCGGCAAGCTCGCCACACGCAATGAGAGCCATCAGCCAGGCGCGCCTCGCAAATGGCCGTTGCCGCGCCCGACTTTCCGCTTGATATGGCAATGCGTATTGAGCAGTCGGTATGGTGCGCGGTCGCATGTTGGTGGTCGCCTCCCCGATCCAGCGCCAACACGCACTCCAAGCCTTCCCCAAGGCATCGCAGTTGCCGCCCCCGCCCGCTATTAACCGCCACGCGCAGAGCGGTGTCAATCGGCGTTGTCGAACGGATCGAACACACCTTCTCGACGGGCCGGAACCAAGCTTGTGGATTCCAACAGGCTGCTAGTCTATAGGAGCAGCCGCATCGAAGGAGCCGCGGCCTTTGGGCTTTGGGCCTACGGGCCGCCGACAACCGGCAATGGATCCGATCCCCGGCCGATGCCGGGAATAGCGGACATCATCCGATGCCCACCGGAACGCGGTGGCGGAAGCCTGCGGAGAATTGGTTGAAACGAGCAGTCTCGATAGTCGTTACCCTGGCGCTGCTGGCCTGGCTTGCCAGCGACGCGCGCTGGAAGATGGTGGGCGACGCCTTCGACCGCGTCACGCCCGCCGCCTTCGTGGCCGTGGCCGTTGCCTTGTTCGTCACCTACGTGCTGCGCGCGCTGCGTGTCTGCGACGAATTCCGCGGCGAGGTGAACGGCCGTTTCGGCGCCTGCCTGCGCGTCATCCTGATCCACAACGCGATGATCAATGTCGTGCCCTTCCGCGGCGGCGAGACGGCCTTTCCGCTGCTTTTGCGCCAGGTTTTCGGCATCCCGATCATGCGCGCCAGCGCCTCGCTGCTATGGTTCCGGCTGCAGGACGCCTTCGTCGTCGGCATCCTCGCGTGCCTGGTGTGGCCAGGGCTGCATCCAGCGCTGCGGGCTGCGGGGATCGCGGCGCTGATGGTCATCGCCTGGTACCTGCCCCGCTGGGCGCGCGCGCCGCACGACTGGGCGGGGCGCGGCCGGGTGGTGGCCAAGCTCGGCCGTATTCGCGACATCTTCACCGAGGCGACGGGACGCTCCCGCTACGGCTGGTGGTGGACGGTCGCCAACTGGGCGCTGAAGCTTTCGGTGCAGGCATGGCTGCTGGCGCTGATGCTGGGGACATCCTTCACGACCGCCTTTCCGGGCGTGGTCGGCGCCGAGGGCGCGGCTATCTTGCCGGTGCAGGGCGTCGCCGGCTTCGGCACCTATGAGGCGGGCGCGGCGGCGGCATTGCTCACCTCCGGCATCGCCTTGAAAAGCGGCCTGCAGGCGGCGCTCGCCCTGCATCTGTTCATCTTCGGCTCGGCCATCGCCACCGGCGCCATCGCCTGGCTGTTCCCCTCGAAATCAACGCTACCGGAAGATCCGGCCGCGGAAGCTGCAAGGAAGCCCTCGCTATGAACCTGCTGCCCATCCCTGCATCGGGTTTGCCCGACGGCGCGGTCATGCCCGAGCATAAGCTCTCGATTGTCATTCCGATGTACAACGAGGCCGACAATGTCGAGCCCCTGCTCGCCCGCATCCATCAGGCGATGGAAGGCTACAGCCAGCCGTGGGAAGTGGTGCTCGTCGACGACGGCAGCACGGACGCGACGCCGGCTGAGATCCGGCGGCTCGCCGCTGAATACGGGCCGCACGTGCACGCGGTCGAGCTGGTACGCAACTACAAGCAGACCGCCGCCATGCAGGCAGGACTCGACGCTGCGCGCGGCGATGTCATCGCCACCCTCGATGGCGACCTGCAGAACGACCCGTTCGACATACCGCGAATGGTCTACCGCCTGCTCAACGAGGACCTCGACCTCGTCGCCGGCTGGCGCAAGGACCGCCAGGAGGGCTTTCTGATGCGCCGGCTGCCCTCGCGCATCGCCAACAGGTTGATCGCGCGCGTCACCGGCGTGCGGCTGAAGGATTATGGATGCAGCCTGAAGATCTTCCGCGGCAGCGTCATCCGCAGCGTCAGGCTCTATGGCGAGATGCACCGCTTCATCCCGGCCTGGCTGGCGACGGTGACGACGCCGCGGCGCATCGCACAGGAAGTGGTGACCCATCATCCGCGCATCCACGGCCAGTCCAAATACGGCATCTCGCGCACCTTCAGGGTCGTGCTCGACCTGGTGTTCATGTATTTCTTCATGCGCTACCGCACGCGGCCCGGACATTTCTTCGGCGGCATCGGCATCGTGCTCGGCGCGGTGGGCTCGCTGGTGCTTGCCTATCTCCTGTGCCTGAAACTGTTGCTCGGCCAGGACATCGGCACGCGCCCGATGCTGTTCACCGGTTTCTTCCTGCTTATCGCTGGGGTGCAGATGGTGACGTCCGGTGTGCTGGCGGAATTGCTGGCGCGCGTCTATCACGAGGCGAACGGGGTGTCGGCTTATGTCGCGCGGCCGCGGCCGGATGAAAGCGACAGCGACGGCTGGTATCGCCTGGCGTCATGATTTGACCGGACTCTCATGGAACTTGCGCCAGCAATATCCCACCAAGGCCCAGGCGCGGCAGCGCGACGCTAGAACCTGCCGCGGTTGCGAGGTCGAGGACGGGCTGCGGAAGTTCGTCGACTGGTACCGCAGGCAATGGCGGCCGAGGGCAAGAGGCAAGGCGCAAGGCCTGCGCCAGCCTCTCGCCCTCGGCTCGCGCCCCCCGGCGAAAGATCTGTGTCGCGAACAGTGGTCCGAATGCCGACTGCCTGTCTCGCTGCTCCGGAAATATTAGAGGGGGCTGATTAAAATTCAGGCAAACGGCGTGGTGAGCACCGTCTTTAACCGCCGTGCCGGATATTATTAGAATGCGAACGATCGTCCGGGCATCGAGGGGCGCCCCGCCCAACGCCCCCTACACGCATCCGTCGACAAACGGGCCGTTCACCCACAGCGATCCGTTGTTGTACATGCTGGTGCCGCTGCCATCGGTGTAGCCGGTGGCCCGGTTGTCGATGTGCAGCCTGCTGTTCGGCACCAGCTGGCCGTTCACCTTGACGCTCTTGATGAACAGGTTGCGATCGCCTGGCTTGCCCTGCCCAGCCCACAGGTCATTGGCAAAACGAAGCTCGATCAAATGCGGGCTGGCCACGGCGCTGAGGTCGACACGGAACGGTTTTGCATCCGCCGACGCCGCCTGCAGCTCGGCGCCGATCTCGTCGGGCGTTACGGCCTTGCTTTGCAC
>NZ_RZOJ01000444.1:0-4899 GCF_003998845.1 Mesorhizobium sp. M4A.F.Ca.ET.022.05.2.1
ATCCTGCACGCTCCGCCGATCTCCGGCATTTTCCCACCGCCGCTGGCGGCACCGCCGATCTCACCGACTACCGCATGGAGGACAGGCGCGAGGATTTCCTGACGCTGGTCGAGGCCGATCATGGCGGGCCGGGCTGGACGGCTTTGGCGCGCCATGCCGAGCAGGATCTTGTTCTGGTGCTGAAAAACGCGGCCGAACTGCCCATCACCATGCTGTGGTTCAGCAATGGCGGCCGCGACTATGCGCCGTGGAGTGGCCGCCATCTCGGCGTGCTCGGCATCGAGGACGGCCGCGCCGCGGTCGGCCATGCCGCCTCGCTCGGCGACAACTGGCTGAAGCGCGAAGGCGTCGCCACCGCCTTTGCGCTTGCCGAAGGCCGCAGCGTTTCCTTCCGCCACGTCATCGGCGCCGTGCCTTTCTCTGACGGCGAGCCGCCGCGCGACTTTGAGACCGCGCGCGATCACATGCGCATCGCCGGTGCCGACGGCACGGTTCGGGAGATCGCCTTCGACGGGGATTTCCTGCGCCTTGGCCGCTCGGTTCCGGCCTGAGCGCCGGGCATCCCGCGCGGGTTTGAAATTTCCGCCGACTGCCGCCAAGATGTGGCCGAAAATCGCTACCGGAAAGGCGCCGATGTCCGAGATCGCCCATATCACAGCCGCCATCTTCAAGCGCGCCGGCAAGGCCAAGCGCTTCATCGTCGCCATCGCCGGACCTCCGGGCGCCGGCAAGTCGACCCTGTCCGGCAGGCTGCATGACCTGCTGCCGGAAGGCGCTTCCGAAGTCGTGCCGATGGATGGCTTCCACTTTGACGATATCGTGCTCAACCGCCGTGGCCTGCGCTGGCGCAAGGGCGCCCCGGAAACCTTCGATTTCGGCGGCTTCGAGACGCTGCTGAAGCGCATCCGTTCGGGCGAGCCGGACATTGCCATTCCGGTGTTCGACCGCAGCATGGAACTGTCGCGCGCCGCGGCCGAAATCATTGGCGCCGACACCAAGTTCATCCTGGTCGAGGGCAATTATCTGCTGCTCGACGAGGAGCCTTGGTCCCGTCTGGCGCCTCTGTTCGATTTCACCATCTTCGTCGACGTGCCGCGGGGCGAGCTCGAGCGCCGCCTGATGGAGCGCTGGCGCGGCCATGGTCGCTCCGACGAGGACGCCCGCGCCTGGATCGCCTCCAACGACATGCCCAACATCGATCGCGTGCTGGCCCGGCGGCGGGTCGCCGATCTCGTCATCGGCGAACCGGGCTAAGGCGAACTCGTTCAATTTGCAGCAATTTCCGAGCGGAACCTTAAGACTTTCCGGTCGTTATGCCGACATCCTGATTGTGTCGTTTGAAGGACTCGTCCGATGGCTACCAGCACAAGAAAACCCGTCAAGGGCAAGGCAGCTCCGCGCAAGGCCACCCAAGCGAAAACCGGCGCCGGCCCGGCAATCGCCGAGCGCTCGAAGGATGCCAAGCCAGCCTTCGGCAAGGCGGCGCCCAAGAAGGTGGTGCCGGGCGCGGTGCACAAGGCCGCCGTGAAGGCGCCGAAGTCGCACAAGCCGGCGGCCGCCAAGTCGGGCCCGATCCGCACCGTGGCAAGCATTGCAACCGGCGCGGTGGCCGCCACAGCGCGGCTCGCGGCTTCGGTGATTGGCAAGGGTGGCGCGAAAGCCAAGGCGAAGTAGGCGGAGAGATCGCTTCCAGGCGAGCTGGATCAGCCCCTTGCCGGGATGGTGAGTCCCTTTTGCACCGCCGGGCGCCCCAATCCGCGCTCCAGCCATGCCGCAACGATCGGAAAATCGTCGAAGCCGACGAGCTCGCGCGCCTCGTAGAAGCCGATCAAATTGCGTACCCAGCCGAGCATCGAGATGTCGGCGATGGTGTAGTCGTCGTCCATGATCCAGCTGCGGCCCTTGAGCCTGGTTTCGAGCACGCCGATCAGCCGCCGCGATTCGTCGCGATAGCGCTCCAGCGGCCTCTTGTCGGCGATCTCGCGTCCAGCGAATTTGTTGAAGAAGCCGACCTGACCGAACATCGGCCCGATTGCCGCCATCTGGAAGAACACCCACTGGATCGTCTCGTAGCGACGGATGGGATCGGCGGGAATCAGCTTGCCGGTCTTGTCGGCGAGATAGAGCAGGATGGCGCCGGATTCGAACAGGCCAATCGGCTCTCCGCCCGGGCCGTTCGGATCGATCATCGCCGGTATCTTGCCGTTGGGGTTGAGCGACAGGAATTCCGGCGTCCAGCTCTCGTTCTTGCCAATATTCACCGGATGCGGCTCGTAGGGCAGGCCGATCTCCTCCAGCGCGATCGATACTTTCACGCCATTGGGCGTCGGCCATGAATAGAGCTGGATGCGCTCGGGGTACTTGGCCGGCCAGCGCTTGGCGATCGGAAAGGCGGACAGGTCGGTCATCGAAGGCTCCTGGACGGGAATGCACGCTGAACGGCGGGGTCGTGGCGGGTCGCCAAAAATTAGGCGCGGGGTCCGCCTCGATCAATATGCCGGCCACGGTTGCGCGGGGCGGACCGTCAACGAAAAATGAGCCGGCAGGGATCGACGCTATCAGACCGCCTTGAACGCCAGCACCGCATTGGTGCCGCCAAAGGCGAAACTGTTGCTGAGCGCTGTGCGCACCTTGCGTTCGCGCGCGACATTCGGCGTCACGTCGAGATCGCAATCCGGGTCGGCCTCGCGGAAATTCGCGGTCGGCGGCACGATGCCGTCGCGGATCGCCATCACGCAGGCGATCATTTCCAGCCCGCCGGAGGCGCCGAGGCAATGCGCATGCATCGACTTGGTCGAGGAGACCGAGAGCGTGCGCACATGCTCGCCGAAGACGCGCTTGATCGCCGCCGTCTCGATCTGGTCGTTGGCCTTGGTGCCGGTGCCGTGCGCGTTGAGATAGTCGACATCCTCCGGATTGAGGCCGGCGTCGACAAGGCAGAAGCGCATCGCCGCTTCCGGTCCCTCGATGGTCGGCGCGACGATGTCGGAGGCGTCGGCGGAGAGGCCGGCGCCGGCGATTTCGGCAAGGATGGTGGCGCCGCGCGCCATCGCGTGGTCATAGCTTTCCAGCACCGCCATGCCGGCGCCTTCGCCAAGCACCAGGCCCTGACGGTCGGCCGAGAACGGCCGGCAGGTCTCGGGCGACAGCACGCGCAGCGCTTCCCAGCCCTTCAGCACGCCCCACACCAGTGGTCCTTCAGTGCCGCCGGCGACCATGACGTCGGCGCGGCCGAGCCGGATCTGGTCGACGGCCGCAGCGATTGCGTGGTTGGCCGAGGAGCAGGCCGAGGTGGCGCCGAAGACCGGTCCGCGCAGGCCGAGATTCATGCTGACCTGGCCGGCGGCTGCGCCCGGCATCACTTTCGGCACGGTGAAGATGCCGGCGCGGTTCTTCTTTTCGATCAGGATGGCGCGATAGTTCTCCTCGATCGCCTCGAAGCCGCAGACGCCGACGCCGACGACCGCACCCATCCGGTAGGTGTTGTCCGCATGCGTGGCCAATCCCGATTGCTGCATGGCTTCCCGCGCCGCGATCACCGCCAGGAGGCTGAAACGGTCCATCGACACGAGCTGCTTGCGGTCGATGCCGTGCTCCGGCAGTTCCTTGATCTCGCAGCCGATCTTGACCTTCAGGTCGTGCAGCAGCGGATTATCGATCGGACCGATGGCCGAGCGGCCGGCGCGCATTTCGCTCCACATGGCGGCGGCATTGGTGCCAAGGCCGCAAAGCCCGCCGATGCCGGTGATGACGACGCGTTTCAGCATGCGGTCAGGCTTTTTTCGCGATCAGCGCGCGAACCGCCTCGACCATGTCGCCGACATTCTTCAGATTGCTCCAGGCATCGACCGTGTTCATCTCGATCTCGATGCCGTACTGTTCCTCGAGATCGAAGATGATCTCGGTCAATTCCAGTGAATGGATGCCCAGCGCGGTCAGTTCGGTGTTGGTGGTGATCTCTTCGCCGCCCGGCTCGGCATGAGCCTTGATCTTCGCGATGATTTCCGTCGCCAGCTGATCAGCCATTCGGTCTCTTCCCCACTTTGTCGTTTCCCGACGCCAACTGTCCAGCGCCCCTTTATCCCCGGATTCGCTTCGTCGACGTCGCTTCATGCCCCGCCTGGCGTTGCATGACCATTCCAAGGTGGCTCCCTCTATAGAAACCGAAACGCTGTCAAGCAACAAGCTATATATCGACAAAGCCGCCGGAGTGCTTAACGTTGGCGGCATGAACATGATGAACCCTGTTTCGACTTCAGCACCGGCTGCGCAACGTGTTGCGGGGCGAGCCAGGCTTTTCTGCGGCAACAAGGGCGGCCGTACGCGTCTTGAGCGCCTCTATCAGGATGGATCGGCCAAGATCCGTATGCCGGCCACCGCCGCCGACCCGCTCGAGGCGGTGCTGATCAACACCGCCGGCGGCCTGACCGGCGGCGACCGCCTCGCCTGGGAGGTGCAAGTCGGCGCCGGCGCTTCGGCCTCGATCACCACCCAGGCCTGCGAGAAGGTCTATCGCGCCGCATCCGACCGCGCCGAAATCCGGGTGAAGCTCGATGTTGGCGAAGCGGGCCGCCTCGCCTGGCTGCCGCAGGAAACCATCGTCTTCGACCGGGCGGCTTTCGCCCGCAGCCTCGACGTAGAGCTTGCCGCCGACGCCGAGGCGCTGCTGCTGGAGGCCACCGTCTTCGGTCGCCTGGCCATGGGCGAAAGGACGACACAGGGCAATTTCCACGACCGCTGGCGTGTCCGCCAGGACGGCGCCCTCATTCACGCCGAGGATTTCCGCATCGGACCCGATATCGCGGCCGCGCTCGGCCGGCCCGCCGTCGCCGGCGGCGCCGCCGCGGTCGCGACGCTGCTGATGGGCTCGCCGCAGGCGGAGGCTTTCCTCGATCCGGC
>NZ_RZOJ01000445.1:0-4878 GCF_003998845.1 Mesorhizobium sp. M4A.F.Ca.ET.022.05.2.1
ACATGACGCTGAAGGACATCGAGCGCGTCCTCTACTTCGAGAACTACATCGTCACCGAGCCTGGCCTGACCGCGCTGAAGGAGCACCAGCTGCTCAGCGAGGAAGAGTACATGATCGCCGTCGACGAATATGGCGAGGATTCGTTCACCGCCATGATCGGCGCAGAGGCCATTCACGACCTGCTGGCCGGCATGGATCTGGAGAAGATCGCCGGCGACCTGCGTTCGGAACTAGCTTCGACCACCTCCGAACTCAAGCAGAAGAAGTTCCTGAAGCGGCTCAAGGTCGTCGAGAACTTCATGGAGTCGGGCAACCGTCCGGAATGGATGATCATGAAAGTGGTTCCGGTGATCCCGCCGGACCTGCGCCCGCTCGTCCCGCTGGACGGCGGCCGTTTCGCGACGTCCGACCTCAACGATCTCTATCGCCGCGTCATCAACCGCAACAACCGCCTCAAGCGGCTGATCGAGCTGCGTGCGCCCGGCATCATCGTGCGCAATGAAAAGCGCATGCTGCAGGAAGCGGTCGATGCCCTGTTCGACAACGGCCGCCGCGGCCGCGTCATCACCGGCGCCAACAAGCGTCCGCTGAAGTCGCTGTCCGACATGCTGAAGGGCAAGCAGGGCCGGTTCCGCCAGAACCTGCTCGGCAAGCGCGTCGACTATTCCGGCCGCTCGGTCATCGTGACCGGCCCGGAGCTCAAGCTGCATCAGTGCGGCCTGCCGAAGAAGATGGCGCTCGAACTGTTCAAGCCCTTCATCTACGCCCGCCTCGACGCCAAGGGTTTCTCCTCGACCGTCAAGCAGGCCAAGAAGCTGGTGGAGAAGGAGCGTCCGGAAGTCTGGGATATCCTGGACGAGGTCATCCGCGAGCATCCGGTGCTGTTGAACCGCGCTCCGACGCTGCACCGCCTCGGCATCCAGGCGTTCGAGCCGACCCTGATCGAAGGCAAGGCGATCCAGCTGCATCCGCTGGTCTGCACGGCCTTCAACGCCGACTTCGACGGCGACCAGATGGCCGTTCACGTTCCGCTGTCGCTGGAAGCGCAGCTCGAAGCCCGCGTGCTGATGATGTCGACCAACAACATCCTGCACCCGGCTTCCGGCGCGCCGATCATCGTGCCGTCGCAGGATATGGTTCTCGGTCTCTACTATCTCTCGATCGTCAACCAGAACGAGCCGGGCGAGGGCATGGTGTTCGCCGACATGGGCGAGCTCCAGCACGCGCTGGAGACCAAGGCGGTGACGCTGCACGCCAAGATCAAAGGCCGCTTCCGCTCGGTCGATGCCGAAGGCAATGTCGTGTCGAAGATCTATGACACCACGCCCGGCCGCATGATCATCGGCGAGCTGCTGCCGAAGAACGTCAACGTGCCCTACGAGACCGCCAACCAGGAGATGACCAAGAAGAACATCTCCAAGATGATCGACACCGTCTACCGCCATTGCGGTCAGAAGGAGACGGTCATTTTCTGCGATCGCATCATGGCGCTCGGCTTCGCGCATGCCTGCCGCGCCGGCATCTCGTTCGGCAAGGACGACATGCTGATCCCGGACACCAAGATCAAGCTGGTGTCCGAGACCGAGGCTTTGGCCAAGGAATACGAGCAGCAGTACAATGACGGCCTGATCACCCAGGGCGAGAAGTACAACAAGGTCGTCGATGCCTGGGCCAAGTGCTCGGAAAAGGTCGCCGACGAGATGATGGCCCGCATCAAGGCCGTCGAGTTCGAGGACAACGGCCGTCAGAAGCCGATGAACTCGATTTACATGATGTCGCATTCGGGTGCGCGCGGTTCGCCCACCCAGATGCGCCAGCTCGCCGGCATGCGCGGCCTGATGGCAAAGCCGTCGGGCGAAATCATCGAGACGCCGATCATCTCGAACTTCAAGGAAGGCCTCACCGTGCTCGAGTACTTCAACTCGACCCACGGCGCCCGCAAGGGTCTAGCCGACACCGCTCTGAAGACGGCGAACTCGGGTTACCTCACCCGTCGTCTCGTCGACGTGGCGCAGGACTGCATCGTCAACTCGCTCGACTGCGGCACCGACAAGGGCCTCACCATGCAGCCGATCGTCGATGCCGGCCAGATCGTCGCTTCGATCGGCCAGCGCGTGCTCGGCCGCACGGCGCTCGACGACATCAACCATCCGGTCTCCGGCGAAGTGCTGGTCAAGGCCGGCAAGCTGATGGACGAACGCGACGTTGAGCAGATCGAGAAGGCCGGCGTGCAGTCGGTGCGCATCCGCTCGGCGCTGACCTGCGAGGTCAGGACCGGCGTCTGCGCGGTCTGCTACGGACGCGACCTCGCCCGCGGCACCCCTGTCAACCAGGGCGAGGCCGTCGGTGTCATCGCGGCGCAGTCGATCGGCGAGCCGGGCACGCAGCTCACCATGCGTACCTTCCACATGGGCGGCACGGCACAGGTGGTGGACTCTTCGTTCCTCGAAGCCTCCTATGAAGGCAAGGTCGAGATCCGCAACCGCAACGTGGTGCGCAACTCCGACGGCCAGCAGATGGTCATGGGCCGCAATATGGCGGTGCTGATCCTCGACGAGGCCGGCAAGGAACGCGCCACGCACCGCGTTGCCTACGGCTCGCGCCTCTTCGTGGACGATGGCGACAAGGTGAAGCGCGGCCAGCGCATCGCCGAGTGGGATCCCTATACCCGCCCGATCCTCACCGAAATCGAGGGCAAGGTGGCGTTCGAGGATCTGGTCGACGGCATTTCCGTCCAGGAAACGGCCGACGAATCGACCGGCATCACCAAGCGCGAGGTCATCGACTGGCGTTCGACGCCGCGCGGCAACGACCTGAAGCCGGCGATCATCGTGCACGACGCCAAGGGCAAGGTCGGCAAGCTGTCGAAGGGCGGCGATGCCCGCTTCCTGCTCTCGGTCGAGGCAATCCTCTCGGTCGAGCCGGGCGCGCATGTCCGTCCCGGCGACGTGCTGGCGCGTATTCCGATGGAAAGCGCCAAGACCAAGGACATCACCGGCGGTCTGCCGCGTGTTGCCGAACTGTTCGAGGCACGTCGTCCGAAGGATCACGCCATCATCGCCGAGATCGATGGCACGGTCCGCTTCGGCCGCGACTACAAGAACAAGCGCCGTATCATCATCGAGCCGCATGACTCGACGCTCGAGCCGGTCGAATACCTGATCCCGAAGGGCAAGCCGTTCCATCTCCAAGACGGCGACGTCATCGAGAAGGGCGACTACATCCTCGACGGCAACCCGGCGCCGCACGACATCCTGGCGATCAAGGGCGTGGAGGCGCTTGCCTCCTACCTCGTCAACGAGATCCAGGAGGTCTACCGCCTGCAGGGCGTGTCGATCAACGACAAGCACATCGAGGTGATCGTTCGCCAGATGCTGCAGAAGGTCGAGATCACCACGCAGGGAGACTCGACCTACATTCCGGGCGACCACGTCGACGTGATCGAGCTGGAAGAGGTCAACGAGCGGCTGATCGAGGACGGCAAGAAGCCAGCCGAAGGTCAGCCGGTGCTGCTCGGCATCACCAAGGCATCGCTGCAGACGCCGTCCTTCATCTCGGCCGCCTCCTTCCAGGAGACGACCAGGGTGCTGACCGAAGCGGCGGTTGCCGGCAAGACCGACATGCTGCAGGGCCTGAAGGAAAACGTCATCGTCGGCCGGCTGATCCCGGCCGGCACCGGCGGCACGATGAGCCAGATCCGGCGCATCGCCACCTCGCGCGACGAGCTGATCATCGACGAGCGCCGCAAGGCCTCTGGCGTCGAGGTCGCCGAGCCGATGCTGACCGACATGGTCACCGCCGCGCAGTAAGCGCGGGATGAGAAGAGAAGAAGGAAAGGGGCCCTATGTGGCCCCTTTTCGCATTTGGGCCACGAGGAACTATGATGAGCAAGAAGACCTGGACGGCCGTCGACGACTACATCGTTGCTTCCCTGTTCGAGGCGGATCCCGTGCTTGACGCGGTGCTCGCAGCAAACCGCAATCAGGGCCTGCCGGCGATCGATGTCTCCGCCGCGCAGGGCAAGCTATTGTCGTTGCTGGTGCGCATCCGCGGCGCGAGAAGGGTGCTGGAAATCGGAACCCTTGGCGGCTACTCGACAATCTGGATGGCGCGGGGACTGCCCGTTGATGGAAAGGTCGTGACGCTGGAGCTCGATCCGCACCATGCCAGGGTCGCACGCTCGAATTTCGAGCGGGCAGGGGTGTCAGACCGGATCGATCTGCGCATCGGTCCAGCGCTTCAATCGCTCGCCGCGCTGAGTGGCGAAAACGCGGGTCCGTTCGATCTGGTCTTCATCGACGCCGACAAGCCGAACAATCCGAATTATCTCGACTGGGCAATGAAGCTGTCACGGCCTGGAACGGTCATCGTCTGCGACAACGTCATTCGTGACGGCGCTGTGGTGCAGGAAGATAGCGGCGACGCCAATGTCGAAGGCGCACGCGCGGCGTTCTCGTTCATTGGGGGCGAGAGGCGACTGGACGGCACCGCCATCCAGACCGTCGGCGCCAAGGGCTATGACGGCTTTGCGATAGCGATCGTCGAGTGAAGGGGTTGGACAGATGGACGAGGCGGCTCTTTGGGACCTGATCAACGCGGGGCGAGAGCGCATGAATCTTGCGCAGAGAAGACTCTGGGACGTGTTCGGCATCGACCCGGAGCTATGGACGCATCGCTCTCCGGCAGGGGACGACCGGCGCGTTTGGGTGGTCGCGTTGATCGGCCGAAGCGTGATTTCCTACAATGAATTCGAATACGGCTTCGACCGCTCGCATTTCGTCCGGTATGGCGAGATTGCCGAGCTTGGCTGGGGGCACGACGACCTTGAGGTTGCCGTTCAACACGTTCTGAACGAGGTGGAGCGCGGAGATCGAACCG
>NZ_RZOJ01000446.1:0-4869 GCF_003998845.1 Mesorhizobium sp. M4A.F.Ca.ET.022.05.2.1
CCACCGTGGCCCGTCCGTTTCTGTTGGTGCTGCCGTTCACAATCCGTCCCGTCCGCGAAAACGCCGCTGGTAGTGGGCGTCGTAAAGTGAGCTTTCGCCGAAATCCTGGGCGGCGAGCGCGCTGCCGACGAAGATGATCGCCGTGCGCTCCATCGGGTTTTCCGCCAGCTGCGCCTCGATGGTGGCCAGCGTGCCGGTCAGCAGACGCTCGTCCGGCCAGGAGGCACGAAAGACAACCGCCACCGGGCAGTCGGCGCCGTAAAGCGGCGTCAGCTCGGCGACGACACGGTCGATGGCGTGGATGGCGAGATGGATGGCAAGCGTCGCGCCGGTGCGGCCGAAGCCGGCCAGCGTCTCGCCGGGCGGCATCTTCGAAGCACGGCCGGAGACACGGGTCAGCACCAGGCTTTGCGCGAGTTCGGGAATGGTGAGCTCGCGGCGAAGGGCCGCCGCCGCGGCGGCGAAGGAAGGCACGCCCGGCGTCAGCGTGTAGGGGATGTTGTGCTTTTCCAGCCGGCGGATCTGCTCGGCCACTGCGCTCCACACCGACAGGTCACCGGAATGCAGGCGCGCGACATCCATGCCGGCGGTGTGGGCGGCAACGTATTCGGCCTCGATCTCGTCGAGCGACATCGGCGCCGTGTCGATCAGTTTGGTGCCGGGCGCGCAATGTTCGAGCAGTTCGGGCGCAACGATCGAGCCGGCATAGAGGCAGACCGGGCAACTCGCCAGCAGTCGGCTGCCGCGCAGAGTGATGAGGTCGGCCGCACCGGGGCCGGCGCCGATGAAATGAATGGTCATGCGGCATCTCCGGCAAGTGCGATGGCGCAGGTGACAGGACCGAGCACCGTGCGCGGCCCGAGCAGTTTCGCGCCCTTGCCGGCAGCGGCGAGCGCGGAGGCTTCCGAAACCGACGGCGTGCCGGCCTTCGATTGGGAGAGATCGGAGTGGCTGATCGTGCCGGTCGAGGCCGCCTGCAACGCATCGTCCGCAACAACGATCACAGGGAGGGCGAGTTCGCGGCCAGCTAGGAAAATTGCCTCCTCCATGCGTTTGATTTCACCGGTCGCCAGGGCGGAAAGCGCCGTCACTGCCAATCCATGCGCTTCCAAGGCGGTCTCGACGGCGGCGCGCACGTCGCTCGCTGTCACGCCTTTCCGGCTGCCGATGCCCGCGACCATCATGGCTTCACCCAGCTCCATTGGGTGACCGGCATGGCCGGCCGCCAGGCCTGCATCGAGCCGACGGGCGAGGCTCGCGAGATGGCGATGCGGGTGAGACCGCCGCCGCGCTTGGTGTGTTGGTCGAGAAGCAGCGTCTCCATCTCCAGCGTCACCGCGTTGGCGACAAGCCGGCCGCCGGGGCGCAGCGCCTTGATCGCCTTCTCCAGCACGCCGGCGTCGCTGCCGCCGCCGCCGATAAAGATGGCGTCGGGCGTTTCCAGCTTGGCGAAAGCCCTGGGCGCCGAGCCTTCGATCACGACAAGTCCAGGCACACCGCAATGCGAGGCGTTGTGACGAATGCGTGTGGCGCGCGTCGCGTCGGTCTCGATGGCGATGGCGCGCAGGGAAGGGTGGGCCAGCATCCATTCGATGCCGATCGAGCCCGAACCGGCGCCGATGTCCCATAACAGCTCGCCGCGTCGGGGCCCGAGTGCCGACAGCGTCATGGCGCGGACCTCGCGCTTGGTGATCTGGCCGTCATGCTCGAACAGGTGGTCGGCAAGGCCCGACGTCAGCGGCAGGATGCGGGCATCCGGCGTCGATTCAACGTCCAGCGCCAGCACGTTGAGCGGACTGATGTTGTTGAGATCGAAGCCGTCGGCGCGTGCGCTTCGGCGTGCTTCATCCGGTCCGCCGAGCGCTTCGAGGACGGTCAACCGCGAGGGACCGAAGCCGAGTTCGTCGAGCAGCCGGGCGATCGCTGCCGGCGCGTCGCCGTCGGATGTCAGCGCAAGGATGCGTGCGCCCGGATTGAGGAGGGGGCGGATAAGGTCGATCGCGTGGCCGTGGAGCGAGATCGCCTCGACATCCTGCAGCGCCCAGCCCAGCCGGGATGCCGCTAACGAAAGCGATGAAGGCGCCGGCAGCACCCGCATTTGCTCGGGTTTCACCTTGCGCGCCAGCGTGACACCGACGCCGTGGAAGAACGGGTCGCCGGAAGCGAGCACGCAGACATTCTTGCCGGCCAGCGCCAGCACGTCGCGCATCTCGGCGTCGAACGGCGTCGGCCATTGGCGGGCCTCGCCCCTGGCCAGGGCTGCGACGAGCGCGAGGTGTCGCTTGCCGCCGAAGATGAATTCGGCTTGCGCTAGGTGCTGCTTGGCCTCGTCGCCGAGACCCGCTACACCGTCCTCGCCGATGCCGACCACCGTTAGCCATTTTGGCGTGAGCTTGGCGCTGCGCGGACCCTTAGCAGGCATGATGACCCACCGCATCCTGATCCTTGGCGGCACCACCGAAGCCCGGCAACTGGCGGGAAGGCTGGCCGCGCGCGCCGATCTCTCGGTCACGCTGTCGCTGGCCGGCCGCACCGAAAGCCCTGTCGCGCAAGGCGTGCCGGTGCGAAGCGGCGGCTTCGGTGGCGCGGAGGGATTGGCGACCTATCTCGACCAGGAAAAGGTCGAGCTGCTGATCGATGCCACACATCCCTATGCGGCGCGCATCTCCGCGAATGCCGCCGAAGCGGCCAGGCAGGCCGGCGTGCCGATCCTCGCCTTGCGCCGTCCGGGCTGGGAGCCCGTGGCCGGTGACCGCTGGACGCTGGTCGACAGCGCGGCCGAGGCGGCGAGGGCGCTCGGCACGGCGCCGCGCCGCGCCTTCCTGGCGATCGGCAGACAGGAGGCCAGCGCTTTCGAGGCGGCACCGCAGCACCGTTATCTCATTCGCAGCGTCGACCCCGTCGAGCCTAAACTGGGTGTGCCCGACGCGATCTATCTGCTGGCGCGCGGGCCGTTTCCGGAAGCGGAGGAACGCGCGCTGCTCGAAAAGCACGGCATTGATGCCGTCGTGTCCAAGAACAGCGGCGGCGGGGCGACCTACGGCAAGATCGCCGCGGCGCGCGCCTTCGGCATCGAAGTGGTCATGGTCCGTCGGCCGCCCGTGCCGGACGTTCCGTCGGCCGAGACCGTCGATCAGATGGCCGCCAAGGTCGATCATCTTTTCGCGCCCGTTGCCGAGCGTGGCGTGTAGACCAGCGACGGCTTGTCGCCACGCCGGATGATCCTCGTTTCCGGCGAGCCGATGATGATGCAGGTGGCCATGTCGGCTTTTTCCGCATCGGCATCCGCAAGCAGATGCACGTCGATACGTTCGTCCGGCCGGCCGGCGGCGCGGCCGAAGATGACCGGCGTGGTGCCGGGCAGGATCGCTTTCAGGCATTCGAAGGCGCGGCCGAGCTGCCAGGGGCGCGCCTTGCTGATCGGGTTATAAAGCGCAATGACGAAGCCGGCGCCGGCGGCAGCCAGCAAGCGCAGCTCGATCAACTCCCACGGCTTCAGATTGTCGGAGAGCGAGATGGCGCAGAAATCGTGGCCGAGCGGTGCGCCGATGCGGGCGGCGACCGCAAGCATGGCGGTGACGCCGGGAACGACCGCAAGGTCGACCGCGCGCCATTCCGTCGGGCCGGCCTCGATCGCTTCGCAGACCGCTGCCGCCATGGCGAACACGCCGGGGTCGCCGCCGGACACGACAGCAACGTTATGGCCCTCGGCGGCCTTGGCCAGCGCCTCGTTGGAGCGGGCAAGCTCCTCGCGGTTGTCGGAGGCGATGCGGGTCTGGTCCGCTCTCAACTCCAGCCGGTCGAGATAGGGCTTGTAGCCATAGAAGAAGGAAGCCTCCGCCACGGCGCGGCTTGCCTCCGGCGTAACCTGGTCGGCATTGCCGGGGCCGAGACCGATGACGGTGAGACGGCCGCTCATGCCTTTGCTCCGGGGCGGGCGGACCAGCCGGCGACCAGCACGATGGCGAAGTAGGGCGCCTTGTCGTCCGGCTTGTCGGCTAGCCGCATCGAGACGCTGCCCGGCATGGTGCCGCGCTCGACATAGACGGCTTTCGCAAGCTTGCCCGTCGCCTGCAGCGCGCGCCGGATCTTGGGCAGGTTGCGGCCGACCTTCATGATCACCGCTGCGTCGGTGTCGGCCAGCCGCCGCGTCAGCTCGAACTCGCTCATCGTGCCCGGCAGGACAGTCAGTACGTCGTCGCCCTGGACGATAGGCAGGCCGGTCGCCGACCAGCAGCCGGACATGGCGGTGACGCCGGGGATGACCTCGGTCGGGAAGCGATGCGCGAGGCGAACGTGCAGGTGCATGTAGGAGCCGTAGAACAGCGGGTCGCCTTCCGACAGCACCGCCACCATCCTGCCGGCGGCAAGATGTTCCGCGATCGCCTCCGCCGACTGCTCGTAGAAATCGGCGATCTGCGAGCGGTAGTCGTCGTGATCCTTGTCGATCTCGGTCGTCACCGGATAGAGCAGCGGCAGCTCGATCATGTCCGGCCGGAAGCGGGCCTCGACGATGGCGCGCGCATTGCTGTTGTTGCCGCGCTTGGCGAAATAGGCGACGACGTCGGCCTCTGCCAATGCCCGCGCAGCCTTGAGCGTCAGCAGTTCGGGATCGCCGGGACCGGTGCCGACGCCGACGAGGCGGCCTTTTACAATCGCGTTCACAGGCCGGGCCTCGCCAATGCGTTGAGGGCAGCGGCGGTCATGGCGCTGCCGCCCAGCCTGCCGCGCACGATGGCGTAAGGTACGCCATAGGAACTCTCGGCCAGCGCGTCCTTCGATTCGGCGGCCCCGACGAAGCCGACCGGCATGCCGATGATCGCCGCCGGCTTCGGCTCGCCGTCGCGCAGTTTTTCCAGCAGATAGAAG
>NZ_RZOJ01000447.1:0-4851 GCF_003998845.1 Mesorhizobium sp. M4A.F.Ca.ET.022.05.2.1
ATCATCGTCGGCAAGCTGCGTGAGAACGGTCAATTCTCTTTCGGCTGGAACGCCCAGACTGGCGACTATGGCGATCTCTACGGCCAAGGCGTGATCGACCCGGCCAAGGTGGTGCGCACCGCCCTGCAGGACGCCGCCTCCATCGCCGGGCTGTTGGTTACCACCGAGGCGATGGTGGCGGAAAAGCCGAAGAAGGAGGCCGGTCCCATGATGCCGCCCGGGGGCGGCATGGATTATTAGGGGCTCCGCTGGCGGGAGAGGGGAGGCGCTTCCCCAAATTGACTCCCCCGCCGCTCTCCGCCATCCTTGGAGCAGCCGCAATCCCTGCGGCAGCGTGTTTCGAGTGAGGCCATGGCCAGTCCCGCCGCCAGAGAAAATTCCCGCCGCGCCGCGGTGAAGAAGGCGCTCGAGCGCCACAAGGTCTATGTCACCGCGCAGAGCTTCTCCGGCGGCACATACAGCGCGCGCGTGCTGGTCGACGGCGAGGCCTACTGGGTCGACGAGTTCCGCCTGTCGCAGCTCAGGCAGGGGCTGACCCCGGCTGAGCTCGAGCTCACGCCGGCTGCCGACGATTGAGTTTTCACGGATGATCATGGCAAGGCTGGCGGGACAGCACCCCCCTCTGGCCTGCCGGCCATCTCCCCCTCAAGGGGGGAGATCAGATGCAGTTGCCGCTTTTGCCAATCGCCGACGTTTCAAGGGGAGCACCGGCGCTCGAACTGCCAATCTCCCCCCAAGTGGGGGAGATGTCCGGCAGGACAGAGGGGGGCGCGAAGGAACGCGGCCTTTGCCATTGTCCGCTCTGCGCCTTGGCGCCTGACCCATGCCGCCTCCCTCCAAACTCAAACCCTACCGCGCCAAGCGCGAATTCTCCCGCACGCCGGAACCCGCGGGCGGGCTTGCGAGCAGTGAGGGCAACCGCTTCGTCGTCCACAAGCACCACGCCACCGCCGATCACTACGATCTGCGGCTCGAGGTCGGCGGCGTGCTGAAGAGCTGGGCGGTGCCGCGCGGGCCTTCGCTCAACCCGGCCGACAAAAGGCTGGCGGTCGAGACCGAGGACCATCCGGTCGAATATATCGACTTCGAGGGCGTCATCCCCGAGGGCGAATATGGCGGCGGGCCGATGATCGTCTGGGACACCGGCACCTGGGCGCCGATGGACGACGTCGAGAAAAGCCTGAGAACCGGCGCCTTCAAGTTCCGGCTGGCCGGCCAGAAGCTGAATGGCGGCTGGATGTTGACGCGGCTGAAGCCGAAGCCCGGCGAGGACGAGGCAAAGAAGAACTGGCTCCTGTTCAAGGAGCGCGACCTCGCTTCGGACACCAGCCGCGACATCCTCAGCCAACGGCCGGAGAGCGTGAAAACCGGCCGTCGTATCGAGGAACTGGTGGCGCCGCCGAAGAAGCGCGAGCGCCTGCCGCCGAAACCCGGCTCCTTCAAGCCCGACGCGTTGCCCGGTGCTGTCAAAGCGCCGCCACCTGGCCGCATCGAGCCACAGCTTGCCACACAGGTTCCGAAGCCGCCGGGCGGCAATGATCCCGCGGAGCACACCGGTCAACTCTGGCTGCACGAGATAAAATTCGACGGCTACCGCACCATGGCGCATGTCATGGACGGCGAGGTCAGGCTGATCACCCGTGGCGGCATCGACTGGACGAAGCGCTACGGCGATCTTCCGCAGGCCTTTTCACGACTGCCGGTGAGCCAGGCGATCATCGACGGCGAGATCATGGTGCTTGACGACAAGGGCATCTCGCGCTTTGCGCTGCTGCAGGACGCGCTGGCCGAAGGCGCCGGCTCGAAGCTGCATTTCTACGCCTTCGACCTTCTCCATCTCAACGGTTGGGATCTGCGCAAGGCGCCGCTGCAGAAGCGTAAGGCGCTGCTTGCCGAGCTGCTCGCCGGCCAGACCGCCAACGCCGCCATCCAGTACAGCGACCATGTCGAAGGCGACGGGCAGGGTCTCTACGACCAGGCCTCGGAGCTTGGGTTGGAAGGCGTCGTCTCCAAGCGCGCCGACGCCATTTACATGAGCGGCCGGACCAAGAGCTGGACCAAGGTGAAGGCGCAGAAGACGGATGATTTCGTCATCGCCGGCTATACCGTCTCCGACCGCGCGGAGGGCCTGGCGGCGCTCGGCATGGCCGAGTTCGAGAATGGCGAATTGCATTATCGCGGCAAGGTCGGCACCGGTTTCGATCGCGACATGGCGACGGAGCTGCTTACGCGGCTGGAACGGCTGACGGCCGGCGCCAGTCCGCCGGAAGGCGCGCCGCGCGAGATCATGCGCGAGATGCACTGGGTGAAGCCGCTGCTGTCGGCCCGCATTCGCTATTCGAACCGCACCGCCGACAATGCGATCCGCCACGGCGTATTTCGCGGCCTGCGCGATATCGGCGGGCTGACCACACCGGCGCCGGTGAAGCGCACGCGGCTGATCGCCGAATCCGATCTCGCCACCATCTGGGTCACCAATCCGGAGCGGCGGCTGTTCGGCAAGACCGGCCCGACAAAACTCGACATCGCGGTCTATTACGCGCTGGTCGGCGATTTCATGCTGCCGCACATCATCGGCCGTCCGGTGTCGCTGGTGCGCTGCCCGACCGGCAAGCCGCAGGACTGTTTTTTTCAGCGTCACGCTTTCACCGGCATGCCGCCTTCGGTGGCGGTGTTCGAGTCGATCAATTCGGAAGGCGAAACCAAGACCTATCTCTCGGTCGAGGACGCCAAGGGCTATCTGGCGCTAGCCCAGTTCGGCGTCGTCGAGTTCCATACCTGGGGCACGCACCGGACGAAACTCGACAAGCCCGACCAGATCGTCTTCGACCTCGACCCGGGCGAGGGCATTTCGTGGCGCGAGGTGGTGGAGGCGGCGGTCCACATCAAGGGCGGTCTGGAAGTGCTGGGCCTGGTGCCCTTCGCCAAGACCTCCGGTGGCAAGGGCATCCACATCACGGTGCCGGTGACCAGGAAGCAGAACTGGAAGAAGCTGCACCAGGCCTCAAGCGCGATCTCGACCTATCTCGCGTCGACCGCGCCCGACACCTTCACCACGACGATGGGCAAGGACAACCGCAAGCGCCGCATCTTCATCGACTTCCACCGCAACGCCCGTGGCCACACGTCCGCCGCCCCTTATTCGCTGCGCGCCCGCACCAACTTGCCAGCATCGACCCCGGTGAGCTGGACGGATCTCGAGACGATCGACGCGCCGGAGGACCTCAACTACGCCTCGCTGCCGGGGCTTTTGGAGACATCGGGCGATCCCTGGGCGGAGATCGACGAGGCTGCGAGGGACTTGCCGGTGTTGGCGGGGAGGTAGGCCATGCATGAGGCGAAGCCCTCGCGTCTTTCGTCATCCTAGGGCGAAGCAAGGAGCGAAGCGCGGCGAAGCCCCTAGGATCCATGCCGTGACTTCGGCCGTAGAATGCAATTGTGCAGAATGGTCGCCCGCAATACCGCCAGCTAAAGTCGATCCATGACCGCTACGGCGCGCAACGTCTGGTCTGATATGAGGAATTCTTCGACATCACTGATGCCATCCAGCGCGAAAAGTCGTTGAAGCGCTGGCCACGTCAGTGGAAGGTCGACTTGATCGAGAAGACCAATCCGGAATGGTTCGAGCTCTTTGTTTTGCACCGTTGCGGCGCTCGCACGTTCCGGCATGGATCCTAGGGTCTGCGCGCGTCGCTTCGCTCCTTGCTCCGCCCTAGGATGACGAAGCATCGAGGCCTCCGGCCAATCGTCAGCGTCCCGCCAACGTCTCAACCCCATCTCCATCGACGCTTGCTACAATTTGAACTATTCTCCCACCAAACCCGCCCCAGAAAACACTTCGTCAGGAATTCGGCAGTACCATCAAGGGTCGGTGTAGGATTTCCACGGCGCCAACCGTCCTTGAGCCGGAGCGCTGCAAGTAACTGTCAGTGCATGGCCGCGTAGGAGTTCATCATGGCGCCCAGGGCAAGTTGGAAAGGTTACCTCAAGCTCAGCCTCGTCAGCTGTCCGGTCCGGCTCTATCCGGCCACCAGCGCGAGCGAACGCATCACATTCAACCAGCTGCACAAGAAGACCCACAACCGCATAAATATGAAGCCCGTGGATCCCGAGCTCGGGCTGGTCGAGCGCTCGGACCTGGTCAAGGGCTACGAGTACGAGGACAAGCAGTACATCATCATCGATGACGCCGACCTCGATGCGGTCAGGATCGAATCCAACCACACGATGAACATCGAGGCCTTCGTCGATGAGGGCGAGGTCGACGTCATCTATCAGGACTCACCCTATTACCTTGCCCCCGACGGCGCCATGGCGGAGGAAACTTTCGCGGTGCTGCGCGAGGCGATGCGCAAATCCGGCAAGTTGGCGATCGCCAGGCTCGTGCTCTCCAGCCGCGAGCGCGTGGTGACGATCGGCGCGCGCGAGAACGGCATGTTCGTCTGCACCTTGAGGAATCCCAACGAAGTGCGCGGCACGGCTGAATATTTCGGCAACATTCCGGCCGGCAAGCCGGACCCGGAAATGCTGCAGCTCGCCGAGGCGCTGATCAAGCAGAAGGAAACCGCCTTCGATCCGAAGAACTACGAGGATCGCTACGAGGTGGCGCTGATGGCGATGATCCGCGAGAAGCTGAAGGGCCACAAGCCGATCATTGCGGCCGCGCCCGAGCGCGGCAACGTCATCAATCTGATGGATGCGCTGAAGGCGAGCCTGTCGCAGTCGGCCAAGCCGCCAGCCAAGTCGAAGAGCAAGGCCGACGAGGCGCCGGCCAAGCCAGCCAAGAAGGCGGCTGCCGGCGGCGCGCCCGAAAATCCGCTGAAGGCGAACCTGTTGAAGGCCGTCGGCAAG
>NZ_RZOJ01000448.1:0-4847 GCF_003998845.1 Mesorhizobium sp. M4A.F.Ca.ET.022.05.2.1
GGATAATGCTGAGTCCTGGCCGGCTCGGGCGGGCAGCCATGTCCAAACTTTATACCGGGTTGATTGCTGACTCAACGTTTGCCCATGGAGCCGAACCTCTTCGGCCGTTCTCTCTCTCTCTCTTGGGGCCGCTGCAAACCAGCTCGTTCATGACGGAGATCGCGGCGACTTTCTGCTAGGTGCAACAACTTCCCCCAGACTTTTGTTACGGAGGTGGTACAAAGCCCAGAATGTCGCCGTGGTGCATAGCGCGAACGATCAGGCCACGATCACGGCGATTGCGTCCACAAAACAGCACGAGAAGGCGGCGGGTCGTATGGTTTGAGCAGCCGCAGAACGCCGTGCCAGAAAGCGCGTGGGCGTCGGTGTGGCAGACGCCCGTCGCCATGACCTCTACCAGCACTTCGCTTGATTTCGGGCCGCCTATTTCAAAGGCTTCGATCGATAGGGGTTTATTTGCCTCCCAGGCGACCGCAGATGCGCAGGAAGAAGGCCCTGAGCGGTCCGGGCGCCTTCGCCGAATGTCACCTGCAGCGTCCTGGCCACGGAGCCAACGCTATTCGGACGCCGGACCTCCTTTGCTGTCCTTTTGCATGTTCTGTCGTCTCAGATCGTGAGGCTCACATTGTAATCGGTCAGGAAATCCTGCAGGGTCAAGATTTGCTCTAGCCCTCTGAGGTTGTCGGTCGCATCGAGCAACGCGCGGGACCTGTCGACGGACAACAGCGGTGCCACTGCCGCGTTGCGGTCATTCAGTAGCGCGGTGAACCGCGTGCGCAGCATTCTGTCATAGGTGGCATCCTGGATGATCGGATACGCGCTCTTCACTCGCTGCACCACCGACAGTGGGAGCAGGTCCGCGGTGGCGGCCCGCAGCAGACTCTTCTCGCGCCCGTCGAAAGTCTTGTGAGCCCATGGGGTGCCGAACACGTACTCAACGAGGCGGTGGTCGCAGAAAGGGACCCGCACCTCGAGACCCAAAGCCATACTCATCCGGTCCTTGCGGTCGAGCAGCGTCCGCAGGTAACGCGTGAGAAAGAGGTAGAAGACCTCGCGCATTCGACGCTCGTGCGGATCGGCCGAGGCCGGCCCTGTCAGGGCGGGTACTTCCGCAAGCGCCGTGCGGTACTGATCGTCGAGATAGCCGGGGAGGTCGAGTTTCTCGACCAGGCCTGGGTCTAGGGACCGCCGTGCGATATCGTCGCTGTCTTCGATCCAGGGAAACGTGTCGGCCTGAACGTACGAGGGATCGTGGAAAAACCTGTAGCCGCCGAAAAGCTCGTCCGCCGCCTCCCCAGACAGGGCCACCGTCGAGTGTTGCCGGATGGCCCGGAACAGCAGGTAGAGCGAGCTATCAAAGTCGCCCATGGTCAACGGCAGGTCGCGGGCGTGGAGCGTGGCAGCCCGCACATTCGAGTCCATGAGTTCGTGCGCGGACAACGTGATGTCCGTGTGGTCGGTACTAACGTATTTCGCGACCTCCTGCACATAAGGTCCGTCGGGTGTGGGGCGCGCCGGGTCGGGGATAAAGTTGTCAGTATAGCCGACGAAGTCGACGGCGAAGGACCGGATCCGTTCGTCGCTGAAGCGCGCGGCCAGTGCTGTCATGGCCGAGGAATCAAGCCCGCCCGACAACAGTGTGCACAGCGGCACGTCGGCGATGAGCTGCCGCTGGATCGTGTCCTCGAGCAACTCGCGGACGCGCCGAACGGTGGTAGGCACGTCGTCGGTATGCCCGCTGTCAGTGAGCTGCCAGTAGCTCATCTGCTGGATGCCGTCGCGGGTCACGCGGACGATGTGGCCAGGCCGCACCTCACGCATGCCGCGAAACACGGTGTTGTACGGGTCGGCGAAGGAGCTGGAGCATAGGGCGCGCCGAAGCCCCTCAGCGCCCATGGCCCGTTCTGCGAGACTATTGGCGAGGATCGCCTTTGGCTCGGAGCCGAATAGCACTCCGTTCTTGGTGGGGTAGTAGTAAAGCGGCTTGATGCCGAGTCGATCGCGGATGAGAAGCAATTCGCGCTTGGCGGTGTCCCAGAGCGCGTAGGCGAACATCCCGTTGAGTTCGCTCACGGCAGTGCAGGGGTCCTGTCGGCCCCACTCGCGGTGGACGTGCAGCACCACCTCGGTGTCACTGCTCGTGTCGAAACGATGGCCCAGGTCGACGAGCCGTTGACGCAGCTCACGGTAGTTGTAAGTCTCGCCGCCATAGACGAGCACCAAGGTGGGTTGCCCGTCCTCCTGGTGCGTCATCGGCTGGCGACCGCCCTGGATGTCGATTACCGCCAGGCGACGGTGTCCCAGTGCCGCAGGCCCGTCGATCCAAGTCCCCTCGTCGTCCGGACCACGATAGGCCATGGTAGCCGTCATATCCGCAAGCTCTCTTCGCGCGTCGGGACTTCCTAGGTCACGATCGAAATCAATCCATCCACAGATGCCGCACATATTTGACTCCTTGCTTTGGTAACTGTCGCGCAACTTCGGGGCATCCGGGACACCGCACCCCGCGAATACGCGACATCATTTATGGCCGACTCATCGGCTCATCTAAACACCTAGTAGGATAGGATCGTCCCTAAGCCGTGCTGCTCTGCGATGTCGAGTATAGCAGAACCTATAGCGACATCATGCATTGCGAGACCGAGATTGAACACTGCAATGCGATCAGCGTTGCTAACTCTGCCGGCGACGCGTCCTACAATGACATCGCTGACGGATCCACGAATGCGGGAAATATCCCGGTAAGGAGAGCCTGTAGCAATGATGTAGTTTTTGAATTGCTCAACGTCGTCCGTCAACAATACATCCGAAGCCGTCGTTATATCCTGTGACCATCCGCGGACATGGACAGGCAGAACCAAGCTGCCCTCCTTGACCCATCCGAACTGGAATGCCACGTCTTCCAATCGACTTGTTGCGGTCACTATGACGTCAGCGGTGCGGATCGCGGGCTCAGCGTCTTTCACGTGAACTACTGTTGCTTTGGAATAAGTCTGTTCAGCCAACCGGCCCACGGCATTCTCATTGATATCCACGATTTGAAATTCGGCATCGGGGTGAATCAACGACAGCATTTTTACGTGGTAGAGGCCCTGAAGACCAGCACCGATTACCGCTATCCTGCCCACGTAAGGCGGCGACAAATACTTGCTCGTGATAGCCGACGCTGCCGCCGTGCGAACTACAGTCAGGTAAGCAGCATCCATCACGCAGATTGGTAGGCCCGTGTCCGGATCGTTTAAGACCAAAAGCCCTGTGATGTTTGGCAAGCCAACTTTATGATTGCTGGAGTAACCGGCAACCCATTTAAGACCGGCTCGGCGTTGCCTGGGAAGCCAGCCAGCCATTGCGTGTATGAATGCGTCCTGCCCCGGGTGGATCCCGATCTTGGGCGGGTTCTCGAATGCGCCATTACCGTGGTCACGAAGCGTCCCTTCGATAATGTCTAATGCTGAGGTGAATGGCAAATTCGTCTGTGCAACGTCATTTCGACTTAACCATCTTACAATAGACGTCGTCATATTACCTCCTCTCTTAGTCCTGAGACCGGCACTGGAACAGTCCGGCCCTTCGGTCTGGAATCTCAGTAGATGGAACGGGGCTGCGCCTTTCCCAAAGGGTCTCTCGCGAACTGGTATGTACTTGCTGTCGGCTACGTTGCGCTCGCGTAAAAGTCGCTCCGTGCCATTCGGAGTTTTGCCTCTATGTCAGACAGCAAAAGCGGCAGTTTCGGAGCCAGACGCTCATTATTTTGTTCAATGAATCGAAGAAATTCTTCGTCATACATGCTCACATAATCGAGCTTTCCGACTGCTGCGCCCGATAACACCGGGACCGACGACAGATCCACTATGGCGCGCGGCTCCAACCGCAGAAGGGCATCCTGAAGAGTGGCTTCGTATTCATCATTGACATCGGCGGTTGCGATAACGACGATGGACTGCGGTTCGCGTGGGTAGCCAATCTCTGCCGGACGCATGAGCGCGACTTGTATGTCAGTCCAGCGGCGGAGACGTTTGCGAAGGTTCTTAGGGTTCCGCGTTACGAATACCGTGGAACGGAATCGCTTTCCGACACCACTCCGGATCAGCCCGCGACCCAGCATACCCGCCCCGATGATGTAAAGGCGGTTGGGTAGCTCTCCATCCGGAAATCGATCCGCTATGATGTCTCGGACGATCTGATCGTAATTGAACGATGCGATGAACCGCTGGCGCCGGCGCGCGGCGCGACCCGTATCAATTGCAAATCGTGCGATCTGGAAAATCGGAAGGTTTGGATCAACAAATTCGAGGGCCTTCGCGAGCTGATCGCTGATATAATTCTCACCGAGGATCTGGGAATGAGCGCTCGATGAAATCTCGGCGAGACGTTGAGCAATTGCGGCTGCACCTTCAATGCGTTCGTATGAAAAGCCAGAAATAATCGTGCTATCGATGTTACTGAGCGCAGACTCTTCACCATAGACCTCAACTCGTGCGCACGTGGCGACGAGTAGAATTCCACTTCTCGCGAGGTCGGCTGCAAGTGGTTTCACCTGCGCCGACTGCTGCGCCACTGCGAGAGGCGCGGTCATCTGGTGATCACGATAAAAGCCAACTAGCTTGCTCATAGCTTGCATCCTCAAGTTGATTGAGCCCAAGCGGCAGTTGACGCGAAGCGCCATTGAGTTCGACGGGTTACACCGACGCTGCTTTGCCCCAAGATGCTGGATTTCCCGCGCCTTCGAATTCAGGATCAGCGGGTGGAGTCGGCTTTCGGGTCGCAGCCAACGATGGGCATCTTCTGCCGAGGTCGATGGCGACGAGCGTGTCTTGGGGGTACCTCCTTTCCCATAGCGTACGAAC
>NZ_RZOJ01000449.1:0-4845 GCF_003998845.1 Mesorhizobium sp. M4A.F.Ca.ET.022.05.2.1
TGTCACCTATGCAATCGGTCCATTCTGTTACCTATCTATCCGGTTCGGACACCGGGCATTTCTCCCCGTATAGTGACGGGGAGAAATGGGCTGGCCGCAGCGCCGGTGCCCTCCTGCAGCGTTGCTGATTGGCGAAACCGGCGATGAGAGCGCCCCTCTCCCCGTCACTATACCGGGAGAGAATGCCGGCAGGCAGGTGAGGGGCGGCGCCAACGTTAGAAAGGGTGCGGTAGGTTGAGACGCTACAAACGGGCCGCCCCTACTGCCTTTTATACTCCCTGACCGGCGACTTGGTGCCACCCGTATAGGTCACCTGCACCGACATCGACTTCACGCTGTCGGCGACCTTGAAATAGGGCTGGTAGTCGTAGGGGATGGCGTAGGGGTCCTTCTTGTCGCAGGGCGGCATCTTGATTTCCTTGTCGGGGGCGGCGCCGTCCAGGCCGTAATGCACCTCCTTGATGGCGCAGCGGTAGGACAGCATTTGCGTGAAATAGACCAGGCCGTTGTTGCCGCCGGCGTCGAAGGCGATCCACGAGGTCCAGAACTGGTCGAGGATCTGCTTGTCGCCTTGCTGCAGCGCCGAGTCCGGATCGAATCTTATGGCGAACGGGCCGGTCTCGCGGCCCCTGATGTCGAGATATTTGATGCCGATCGTGGTGGCCGTGGTGCTGTCCGGCAATTCGAAGCTCGAATTGGGCATCGGCTTGCCCGTCCGCTGGTCGTTCATCGCCATCAGCCCGGTGTCGGTGAACGGGCCGGTCTCGCCGAGGCGCCAGGAAATGCCGGTCGCCGCCTCGGGCAGCGAAATGGTGATCGTCCAGCCGGCATTGGAGCGCATCGGCGTCAATGTCGGGGCGAAGCGCTGCGGATCGAGCACGTCGCCGACGGCGGCCAGCCGGCTGCGGCTGCGCTCCAGCCAGTCGGCGAGCTCCCTCTGGTCGACGAAATATTTGAGCAGCCCGCCATCCTTCTCGTAGGAGACGAACTTGGTCAGCGCCTCGGCCTCGCTGCGCTTGTCGGACAGCGACTGGCTACCGAGGCGATCCTCGGAAAACTCCTGCGCCAGGAGGAAATAGGCAGGCGCATAGTCGGGATGGGCCGCTATGAAGGTGTTCAGCTTGTCGAGACGCTGGGCATCGTCGAACTGCTCGAGATGGACGAGCTTGATCGCCGACGCCTTGGCCTTGTCGGCCAACTGGCCGAACACCTCGCGGGCGCCGGCCTTACCGTCCTGGACCCGAAGCAAGGTGGCGAAGCGCGTATAAGGGTCGATGGCGTCGACATCGAAGTTGGCGAAGGCGAGATAGGACCGCCTGGCGTTGAGCATGTCGCCCGACAATTCGTAGACGCGGGCATTGTGATAGTACTCATCGGGACGCTTGGGGTCGGCGATCGCGCCGCCCTGCGCGGCGAGCGCGGCAAAGCCCTTGGCGATGGTGTCGATGGAAGCGGCAATCTGCTCGGTCGTCGCCTGCAGCTTCTCGGCCTGCGCGGCCGCCTGCTGCTGGCCGGCGGCCAGCGTGTCGGTGGTCTGCTTGACCGCCTCGACCGCCTTCTGGGTTTCGGCGCCCTGCTCGGTCTGCTGTTTCTGTGCCGAGGCGATCTCCTCGGCCTTCTGCGCGACGGTGTCGGTCGATTGCTTGACCGCCTCGACCGCCTTCTGGGTTTCGGCGCCCTGCTCGGTCTGCTGTTTTTCGGCGGCGGCTATCTCCTGCGTCTTCTGCGCCACCGTGTCGGTCGATTTCTTGACCTCCTCGACCGTCTTTTGCGTCTCGGTGACCGTCCTTTCGATCCTGGCGACCTTTTCGGAGACGATGCCCAGCGACTGCTGCAGCTCGGCCACCGCCGGCACCAGAGTGGCGATGATGCCGTTCTGCGAATTCGTTTCCTGCTGCACGGTGTAGACGCCGCCGGCGATCGCCGCCGCACTTGTGGCGAAGATCAGCGCCGGCATGGCCTTGGTCGCCAGCACAAGCCTCAGCACGATGGCGATGGCGATGATCGCGGCCGCAACGGAAGCGACGAGCGCGATATAGGCGGCGAACGGCCCGAGCGGGTTGAGCACGTCCGACACCGCGCCGCTGACGAAAGCGACGCTGCCGGCCCATTTGCCGGTGCGGCTGAGCGATGCCCGGATAAGAGATGGTGCGGCGGCGCCGATGTCACCTGTCATGTCGATCCCCCAAACCAAATCCGCGCGCATGGTAGCAGCGCGGCCCCGCCGGGAAAACAGGACAGCAAGCGGGCGTTTTCGGGGCGGTGGGGTGTGGGAGGTGTCTACCGACGAAGTGATAGCTACGAGCGGCAAGGTATAGCGCCGCTCGCGCAGGAATCGCCAATTTGCCGATGTTGGCGCCGCCCCTCATTGCCCTGCCGGGCATTTCTCCCCGTATAGTGACGGGGAGAAAGGGGCTGGCCGCAGCATTGGCGCCCTTCTTGCAACGTTGGTGATTGGCGAAACCGGCGATGACAGCGCCCCTCGCCCCGTCACTATACGGGGAGAGGGTGCCGGCAGGCAGGTGAGGGGCAGCGCCGGCTTTGGTGTCGTTCCGAGCCCGTCGCCACCCTTAAGCTGTTGAGACAGCTTTGAGACCCCCGTTAACCAGTTGGACGCAGCAATCGGCTTAGGCTAGGGTCCGGCCCTCTCAGCAACAGCCGGATTCGACTTGCGCCTGTCCGACCCTTTCCCGCTCCTCCAGAAGATCTTGATGGCGTTCGCGCTGCTGGCGATGGTCGCCGGCTGCACCACCGTCGCGCCGCCCGACAGTGTATTGGCGGTGCCGGCGCAGCCGCAGCGCTATGCGGCGATCGTCGTCGATGCGCGCAGCGGCAAGCAGCTGTTCGAGGTCAATTCGACGGCGCAGCGCTATCCGGCCTCGCTGACCAAGATGATGACGCTCTATCTGCTGTTCGAGGCGCTGGAGAGCGGCCGGGTGAGCAAGGAGACGCAGATCCCGGTTTCGGACAATGCCTCCCGGCAGCCGCCGACCAAGCTGCGCTTCAGGCGCGGCGAGACGATCGACGTCGATTCCGCCATCCGGGCCATCGTGGTCAAATCGGCCAATGACGTGGCGGTGGCGGTCGGCGAATATCTCGGCGGCTCGCAGGACCAGTTCGCCGCCATGATGACCACCAAGGCGCGAAGCCTCGGCATGACGAGCACCTCCTTCCGCAACGCTTCGGGCCTGCCCGACGGCAGCCAGATGACGACGGCGCGCGACATGGCGGTGCTGGGCATGGCGCTACGCAACCGCTTCCCGCAGCATTTCCACTATTTCTCCGAGAGCGACTTCATGTTCCGCGGCCGGCTGGTGCGCGGCCACAACGACATGCTCGGCCGGGTGCGCGGCGTCGACGGCATCAAGACCGGCTACATCAGGGCCTCCGGCTACAACATCGTCACTTCCTACAATGCCGACGGCCGCCAGCTGATCGTGGTGGTGATGGGCGCCGAAAGCGCGCGCCAGCGCAACGACCATGTCGAGGCACTGATCCAGCGCAGCCTTTCGCCGATGGCGGCGGATGCCAAGACAAGGCTGATGTATGCCGGGCAGCAGCCGACGGGGTCGGCGCTTCCCGGTTTGCCAGAACCGTAAAAGCTTCGAAACGCCGGCCCGAGGCACCCCCCTCTGGCCTGCCGGCCATCTCCCCCTCAAGGGGGGAGATTGGATGTCGCGTCGGGTTTCGCCAACCTCCAACGTCAATGAGGGGCGCGGCGCCAAGGCTGCCGATCTCCCCCCTTGAGGGGGAGATGTCCGGCAGGACAGAGGGGGGGCGCGAAGGATCACCACCGATCTCAACCTTGCGCCGCCGCATTCCGCGACCAAGTCACAGCCCGCACCACCCCCATCACAACAACTTGTTCGGTCACACCAGTTACACAGTCGCGATGGATATGCCGCGCCGGCTTGGCGTATCGTATCGCAGAAGCCGAAACAGGAGCACTGACCATGGCCGGCGACCCGAAGGCGCAGAAGACGGAAGACGACGAAACCCACTCGGCCGGCGAATATCTCGAGGCCTCCACCTTGCCGGAAGACCTGCACGAAGCGGCCGACGAGATCCTCGAAGCGCCGGAGGTGCCGGATTCCGAGCCCGCCCCGGCCGGACCTGCCGCATCGCGGGTAAAACCGAAGAAAAAACCGTCGGCGATCAGCGGCCGGAAATTCCGCAAGCGCGACCTGGTGCGCATCGACGATTTGCGGCCGAGCCTTTCCGACCGCATCCGCGCCGACCATCCCGACCTGCCGCGCGGCGCCCGCATCAGCCGCGAGGAGCTCGCCCGCTACCGCATGCGCTACATGGAAGAACTGCTGCAGCAGGAGCACGGCGAATTCTCCGAGCTCGACCGCCAGGTGGTCGAATCGATCGCCAGGCAGGACACGATCTCGGAAAACTCGGAAGAGGAGTTCGAGGAGCACCGCTCGTTCGCCGACCGCGTCTCCGACTCGATGGCCGAGTTCGGCGGCAGCTGGTGGTTCCTGATCTCGTTCGCCAGCGTGCTCTTGATCTGGATCGGCATCAACCTGTTCGAGGGCATGGCGGGCGCCTTCGACCCCTACCCGTTCATCCTGCTCAACCTGATGCTGTCCTGCATCGCCGCTATCCAGGCGCCGGTGATCATGATGAGCCAGAAGCGGCAGGAAGCGAAGGACCGGCTGCGCTCCTTCAACGACTACCGGGTGAACCTGAAGGCCGAGCTGGAAGTGCGGCACCTGCACGAAAAGCTCGACTACCTGATCTCGCGCCAATGGCAGCGGCTGGCGGAAATGCAGCAGATGCAGCTCGATGCCATGCACGAGCTGACAGGGGCGAAGAAGGTGAAGCGGACGGCGGGCGGGG
>NZ_RZOJ01000044.1:0-26595 GCF_003998845.1 Mesorhizobium sp. M4A.F.Ca.ET.022.05.2.1
CCTTCTGGGGTGATAACGGCGATCAGTTGGAGCAGCGCTTTACCGCGTGGATTTCAAAGTAAGCTGGTAGGTCGGCGGCGAGGTTTTGGTTCACCTCGCCGCAACGACGAAGATCTGAAAGATGACAGAAGAGTCGATCACGACAATGGTCACAAATTCAGCCCTGCTCACTGTCAGTGGCGACGGCGTCCCGTTGCGGATCAAGTTGAAGCGTGTCGAGCGCCGACGCAAGCTGTGGGCTTTCGCCTTCGTCCTGCCGGTCCTCGTGTTCATTCTCATCTCGTTTGTTTTTCCGATCGGGCGCATGATGTTCGGCGCGATCCATGATGATACCTTGCAAGTACTGATGCCAAGGACGACGTCAGCGCTGAGCGTCTGGGACAGCAACGACCTACCCGACGAGCGTGTCTATGCCGCGCTCGCTGCAGACCTCAATCAGGCATGGGCGCAGAAGACGGCGGGCAAAATCGGCGAGCGTATGAACTACGAGCTGCCTAGCATTAGCAGCCAGGTAAGATCGAGCGCTCGAAAGGTGAGTTCGCTTTCCGCCGGCCCCTACAAGGCTGCAATGATTGAGATAAGTCCAATTTGGGGTAAGCACGAGGTCTGGAGTCTGCTGAAGCGCGGGAGTTCGTCCTATACGGCCTTTTACCTACTACGTTCCGTCGATTTCCAATATGACTCCGACAGCCGGATCGTCGCTTCGCCGCCTGAGAACGCAATCTTCCGTGACATCTTCCTGCGCACGCTTGGCATCAGCATCGGCGTGACCGCAGCGACTCTCCTCCTGGGCTTTCCACTCGCCTATCTACTTGCAATCCTGCCCGCCAGGATCAGCAACTTGCTCTTGATGGGCGTATTGACGTCGTTTTTTACCTCGGTTCTGGTGCGAACGATAGCTTGGGTCGTGCTTCTGCAGGATTACGGGGTAATTAACGAGATCGTGATGTCGCTGCATATATTATCGCACCCAGCGAAACTTATCTTTAACCGGTTCGGCACCGTCTTGGCCATGACCCAAATTCAGCTGCCATTCACGCTGCTGCCGATTTACAGTGTGATGAAGTCGATTTCGCCCAACCACATTCGGGCCGCCCGCTCGCTTGGCGCCGGCCCATTCTACGCCTTTTGGAAGGTCTACTTCCCGCAGACTCTGCCGGGGATCGCCGCTGGCTGTCTGCTGACCTTTATTCTGTGCTTGGGCTACTACATCACGCCGGCGCTCGTTGGGGGGCCTGGTGACATGATGGTCAGCAATTTCGTTGCCACTTACACCAACGAGCAGCTCAATTGGGGCATGGCATCGGCTCTTGGCGCCATCCTGCTCACCGCGACGCTGCTGCTTTACTTTGTCTTCAACAAGCTGGTCGGCGTCGACCGGGTCAGGATGGGATAAGACCCATGGCCGCTTCCACCTATGCCTCTCCGATTGAGAAGGGCTGGTACTATCTGCATCGACTGATCTGCGGAGCCGTGCTGCTGTTTCTGATCACACCGATCCTGGTGGTCATCCCACTCTCGTTCAATTCTGTTCCCTTCTTCACGTTTCCGATGCCTGGTCTGTCGCTGCGGTGGTATGAGGAGATCTTCATGACCGAGCGCTGGCAGGGAGGGCTGCGTAACTCACTCCTCGTCGGCCTGTCGGTCACCCTGCTGGCCACTGTTCTCGGCACGCTTGCCGCGCTCGGGCTTAGCCGCCCCAACTTTCCTTGGCGCACCGCCGTAATGAGCGTCCTGATCTCGCCCGTCATCGTCCCGATCGTAATCACAGCCGTGGGCACGTATTTCTTCTACGCTGATATCGGGCTGCTCAACACCTATACCGGGCTGATCCTGGCGCACACCACGCTAGCCACACCAGTCGTTGTCATTACCGTGACCGCAACCCTGGCGGGTTACGATCACTCCATGACCCGCGCAGCCGCCAGCCTCGGCGCGTCGCCAATCACCGTCTTCCTCAAGGTCACCCTGCCGCTCATACTTCCAGGCATGATTTCCGGTTCGCTCTTCGCGTTCCTCACCTCCTTCGACGAGGTGGTGGTCGCCCTGTTCCTCGCAGGCCCCGAACAGACCACGTTGCCCAAGGTCATGTTTTCCGGAATCCGCGAGCAGATCAGTCCCAGCATTGCTGCTGCCGCCACCGTGCTGATCCTGTTCGCGGTGACTGTGCTGATCACTGCGGAGCTGCTGCGACGGCGTTCGGAGCGCCTGCGCGGCATCCGCTGACGGGTCAATTTTGAGATACTCCCATAAGTCACGTGTAAAATAATGGCACTAGTCTCCGGGTAAAGCGCAGTTCAGACCTCCCAAAGTTGACCGGGAGGGGGCACGAGCGACCTCATCATTCGCTGCGTTACGGATCACATAAGCATGACAAGGAAAAGCTGAAGCGAGCTTATGAAAAGAACTTGAGATGGCCACACTTACCGGAAACGTCGAAGAGAAGAGATTGTGATGGGGATGGTCGAAATCAACGGACAGCACTATCTCGACGCCCGAGCGTCTGATCCGCGCGAGCTCGGCTGGATGCGCGGTGCGCCTCCACCAGCTGACAAACGCATCACGTTCGAGAGCGGCACTTTCCGTGATTTCCCACATATCCGCTGGTCGTTTTCGCACATGCGCGAACTCATGCCCACGGCAAACGTGTGGCGCGGGCTGGGCATGCCTTCGCAATTCGAACATAGCGACAAGTCCGCCGAGATTGACGCGCTCACTTTCGCCGACACGAACGGTCGCACCCGACGCTTCGATGACGCGCTGTTCGACACCTACACCGATGGCATAGTGGTGTTGCATCGCGGGAGGATAGTATACGAGCGCTACTTCGGCGCGCTTGAGCCGAACCTACCGCATGAGTGTCAGTCGTGCACGAAGTCGTACGCCGGTACGCTCACTGCAGTGCTCGTGCACGAAGGCGTGCTCGACGAGTCAAAGATGATCTCCTACTACCTGCCCGAATTACAGGGCACGGCGTGGGAGGATGCCACGCTCCGCCAGGTAATGGACATGCAAACTGGATTGGCCTTCAGGGAGAACTATGTCGACGAGCAGTCCGACCTCTGGACATATCGATGGGCCTTCGGACGGCTGCCGCGGCCGGCTGGCTACGACGGGCCACGGACCTCGTGCGATTACCTGCGCACTGTACACAAGCAAGGCTCGCACGGCGAGTTCGTCTACCAAAGCTTGAACACCCAGGTGATGGCTTGGGTCATAATGCGCGTGACCGGACGCTCGTTCGTACAACTGCTTCAGGATCTCCTATGGGGGCCGCTCGGCTGCGAGCAGGATGGCTACGTTGAGGTCGACCCGGCCGGCATGCCCACGGCTGAGGGCGGCCTGAGCGCGACCCTGCGGGACTTTGCGCGCTTTGGCGAAATGATGCGATGTGAAGGAGAGTGGCATGGAAAGCAGCTCATTCCCGCGTCCGTCGTGCGCGATGTGCGAGAAGGCACCCCCAACGCTAAGCTCGAATCAGGCTATTCCTATCGCAGCCAGTGGTGGGTGTCGCACGACGAGCTGGGCTCATTCGAAGCACGGGGTATCCACGGCCAGCGCCTGTATATCGCGCCAAAGGTCGAGATGGTGGTTGCACGCTTCGCGTCGCACCCTATTGCCGACGGCGCCGACGACCCAGTCACTAGGCCGCAGTTGCTGGCGTTAGGGCGAATGCTGCGTACATAGCCAGCACGACGAGCAGGGCAGATCACGTACATCACCTTGCGTAGCACGCACCAGCGTCACATGGCAGCCCAGGCTAAAGAGATGGACGACTATAGTACGATGGCTCACCGAGACGGCCCCGCTTCATCCGTTTTCCGGCCTGTCCCCCTTAATGGGACGGTCTCATTCGAGGAGCTAGCACGACATTCAGACGCGTCAGTGGAGCTGGCAAAGGCAGTCCCGTTCGCGCATTCCGGCTCGTGCGTGGCTTGGGGCATCCCGTTTGAAATAGGGAACCCGGTTTTTCTCAGGGACCAGGCGGTTACAGTACAGATTCCACCGACCACCGCTCGATGGTTCGTCTTCTTGCATGCATCTGATATTCGGCCGCTCGCCCCTGATCAGAATGGGCTTATTTCTCCGATGCGAGGAATCGGCCAACTCGGAGAACACGCGGGAAATTACGTCCTGATTTACGATGATGGATCTGAGGAAAGAGCGAAGATACGGCGGCGCCATGAAGTCGGTTCGTTTGATTTCCGGTGGGGCGAGCAATGCACCCAAGCGGTAACGGCCATAAAGCCTCGTCCGCTCTCGTTGAATGGGGTTAACGAGCCGAAGCCGATGGGCGACATCGCTGGTTACCGATACCCCGTCGAATGGGGGGCACGCCAGAAGCAACTGATTGTCGACGATTCGGTGCCCTGGATTAACTTCCTGTGGGCCTTCGAAAATTCGCATCCAGAGAAAGCGGTGGAGGCGCTCAGGTTCGAACCGGTCTGCGGCACTTTACTCATCTCTGGACTTTCCGCAGGCAACGCCCGCTCAATGCCGCTCCGCTGGGGAAAGCGCAGGAAAGCGTTCCTCAGGTTTCCAGCCGAACTGAGCTTCGATCCCGGTCTCGACCAGCACAGTCTTCTGGATAAGATCCAAGTTGATCTTGGCCAACTTATCACTGCTAGCCCGCGCCTCGATTATCCCACAGAGGATTGGGAAAAGACGCGTCAAAACCTGGAGCCAGGTACGACGCTAAATGAAGTCCTAGTTGAGTACACCGCTCACGAGGACGCTGCATTCCACTTCGTGGACGGCACCCGTATTGCTGTCCGCGAACTTGATCCCGGCACGGCTCAGAACGGCTTCGTCTTGCAAGCAGTGGCACCAGCCGATCGGCTCGTGATCCTTCGTGTGATCGAGGCGGGAACGAATAAGGTCGTCCCCGTCAAGCTTCACGTGCATGGTAGGATGGGGGAGTATCTTGCTCCCACAGACCGCACGCGCGTCCCGAATCCCGGATGGTTTGAGAATTACAGTCCAGATCTTTGCCATGGCCACCACCTATCTACCTATATTTCTGGGAAGACTTCTATCAATTTACCGCTAGGTGAAGTCTATTTAGAAATCACAAAAGGATTCGAAGTTAAGCCAATCCGGAAAATGATCATTGTCACGCCGGAAACGGAGCAAATCACTGTTGAGATCGAGAAGGTTCTTCACTGGCGCGAGGAGGGATGGGTCACCGCTGACACCCACGTTCATTTCCTTTCGCCGGCAACAGCCATGCTGGAAGGAGCAGCGGAGGGCGTGAACGTAGTCAATCTTCTTGCCAGCCAGTGGGGGGAGATGATGACTAATGTGGGCGACTTCGATGGTCACACAACTTTCGGAACGAAGGCGGCGGGAGGTGACGGCGAGTTTTTGGTTCGCGTCGGCACTGAAAACCGTCAGCATGTCCTCGGCCACATCTCGCTTCTAGGATACTCAGGCAACATGATCTCCCCGCTGTGCTCCGGCGGCCCTGATGAGTCAGCCCTCGGTGACCCAGTCGATGTGCTCCTCACTGAATGGGCGCGGAAATGTCGAAAGCAAGGCGGCCTCGTGGTGCTGCCGCACTTTCCCGATCCCCGACTTGAGAACGCCGCAACGATAGTTCTAGAGGAGGCGGACGCGGTCGAGTTGTGCTCTCGAGGCAGCTCTTACCGTGGCGTTGATCCTTACGCGCTCTCCGATTGGTATCGCTACCTTAACAATGGATATCTTATTCCGGCGGTGGCCGGAACAGACAAGATGTCCGCTCGATACGCAGTGGGGGCTGTCCGGACTTACGCAAAAATCCTAGATCATCGGGAATTCTCCTACGAGACCTGGATGAACGCTGTCCGCGCAGGTCATTCGTTCGTGACTTATGGTCCTCTGCTGGATTTCCACGTGGATGGAAGGCCGATGGGCAGCCGCATGACCATGCCTTCATCAGGTGGAACGGTGGATGTGAGCTGGAAAGTTGCAAGCGTAACAGTTCCCATGACCACGATCCAGCTTGTCGTCAATGGTGAGGTTAGAGAGAGTCGCACAATCAGGCCGGACCAGGACACGGGGAGTTGGTCAGTGCGTATCACCAAGAGTTCCTGGTTCGCGTTGCTAGTCCGCGCGAAATACGATGACAAGCCGGAGATGATTGCCGCGCATTCGTCGCCAGTTATGATCGATGTGGAGGGTTCTCAGTTCTTCGCGGCTGCCGACGCGCTCACAATCTTGGAACAGATCGAGGGGGCGATAGCCTACATCGACACGATCGGAACCCGCGCCGAGGCGAAACGGTACAAGGAGATGCGGCTTTTGCTCCAGTCGGCGCATCGGCGCCTGCACAACCGGATGCATCAAATGGGACTTGATCACAGCCATACCGTGGCCGCGCACCATTCAGAGCATGATTAATACTATAATCTCGACAATCGCCCAGGTTTTTGAAAGAGCGACCCCCGTGGATAATCCGATGACCAGAAGCAAATTCACCGGAATAGCCTTTGCGATAATCATGCTTGGCGCTGCATGCGGTCCGGCCTCGTCGCATACGGGGGTCGGCTCGGCGGGTTCGTTTGCGGCCGGCCTCACGCACCCGCTTTTCGGACTTGACCACGTCATCGTGATGGTCGCGGTTGGCCTGTGGGCCGCGCTGAAGGGCGGACGCGCTTTGTGGGCTTGGCCGGTGGCGTTTCTCAGCTTAATGCTTACGGGCGGCGCGCAGGGGATCGCAGGTGTCCCGGTTCCCCCTGTCGAACCTGTTATCTTCGCTTCGATTGTTGCGCTCGGCTTGCTGATCGCTGCTGCGGTAGACCTGCCGGTGGCCGCAGGGGCGATCATCATCGGCTTCTTTGCGTTCTTCCATGGCCACGCGCACGGCACCGAGATCCCGGAGAACGCAGGCGGCCTCGAATATATCACCGGCTTCGTCCTTGCCACGGCACTACTGCACGCCGCAGGTATCGGCTTTGGTCTGTTGTCGGGTCAGCGCCTTCGTGGCTTTGTGCGATTGGCGGGAGCGAGGATTGCTGCGGCCGGCCTCGGCCTGATGGCGGCGCACTCCTAGCGAATGACGTACTCCCGGGTTGTGCCGCTGAGCTTACAGGCCGTTCAAAGGGACGCGCGTCGTCCAATTGCAAGAGGGAGTGACTGTCTCCAGCGGGGCCCCAAGGTAACTGTTGGCCGTAGTGCGCCGTAGGTCGCTGCGGGCTACTGTCGTTCTTAAGCGCGTAGGCTGCCCCACATAGCTTTAGGGCCGCTGAGCCCGCATACCGCATGAATCATGCGGAGAATCCCTATGAGCGACAGTGTGAATGATCATCGAACCCCGGCGCCGGCGGCGCGCCCCTACGATTGTGATCGTGTGCGATAAAGGTAGGGAGAGCGCAAGTTAAATCTTGCGCTGTCTCGCAACAATGATATAGTTCAATTAACAATGACATAAATCAATAGCAAAAACAGACTTCAATGACCCGTTGGATAAGTGCGGTCGTCGCTGCCGCGATTGGTGGCGCCACGCTAGTCGGAACGGCCTCCTTGCCGGATCGAGCGCGGCAGTGACATGAAGGTAGTTCCCCAGTCTGGAAAGTGAGCCGCCCATGCGCACGAGCCGTCTCTTCTCCGTCATCGACAGCCATACCACAGGGCATCCGACTCGCACGGTCATCTCGGGCATCCCTCCGTTGCGCGGACAGAGTGTGCTCACCCAGCGGGACGATTTCCGCGCGGTCCATGATGGATTGAGGGGGTTGCTGCTTCACGAACCTCGTGGGCATGCCGCCATGGTGGCAGCGGTGCCCGTGCCCTCCCGCGAGGCAGATCAAGGGTTGTTCTTCATCTCCTCCTACGTCTACCTCGACATGTGCGGCCATGCCACGATCGGCTACATCGCCAGCTTGGCCGCCACGGGCGCACTGCCGCAGGGCTTTGAACAAAACGGCGTGTCCATCGAGACCCCGGCGGGTATCATCCACGTGGCCGGCGCCTTCGAAGCCCGCCAGCTGACCTCAGTGGTGCTACGCAACGTGCCATCCTATCTCGCCTGCGCCGATGTAGCGGTCGAGGTCGAGGACCTCGGCACGGTGACCTGCGACATCGCCTATGGCGGCATCATGTATGCTCTGGTCGATGCGAGCCAGGTTGATATTCCCTTCGATATCGACCACGCCAGCCGCTGGTGCCACGCAGGGATGGCCATCAAGGAGGCGCTGAACGCTGTAAGCGGTCACCTGCAGGTCGGCAGCGTGCTATTTCATCGCGCTATCAAGGGCGGCGCCCGCCATCTGGTGATTTTAGCAGGCAACAAGTTCGACCGTTCGCCCTGCGGCACCGGTACCTCCGCACGGTTAGCCCAGCTTCACGCTCGTGGGGAGTTGACGATTGGCGCCCCTTACCGGGCCGAAAACATCCTTGGGGTGCCCTTCACAGCCAAGGTCGCGGAGGTGGCTCAAGGCAAGGACGGCCAATCCGCCGTTATCCCAGAGGTGCGCGGCATGGCCCATATCAGCGCATTTTCCACCCTGGTGCTGGAAGCGGACGATCCGCTGCCAGCCGGCTTTCTTCCCAGCTGACGGAGCGTGTTGTGAAATTCGATCTTTCCGTCGTCGTCGCGAATTGGGACATCCTTGCCTGCGGCCTGCTCATCACTCTGAAATACACGATCTATACCTGCGCCATCGGCCTCGCGATCGGGTTCTTGATGGCACAGCTCCAGCTCAGTCCTTGGCGACTGTTACGCTGGACCGGTCGAATCTGGGTGGAGTTCTTCCGCAATATCCCGCTGCTAATATTGCTCATGTGGATCTATCATGCCCTGCCAATCCTCTTTCAGATCCAGATCGGCAAGGAAACAGCGGGCATCCTCGGTCTCGGGTTCTATGCCAGTGGCTTCTATGCCGAGATCCTGCGCGCCGGTGTCCAGTCCATCGACCGTGGCCAGACTGACGCTGCCGTTGCGCTGGGCATGGGGTACGTCCAGCGCATGAAGCGGATCATCCTGCCGCAGGCACTGCGCCGCATGGTGCCGCCGCTGGTGGGTCAAACCATCATGCAGCTCAAGAACACCACGCTCCTCTCGGTGCTGACAATCCCCGATCTGCTTTATCAGGCGGGCTACATAGCCAGTTTCACCTACCGGCCAATGGAGGTCTACACCGCCATCGGAGCCATCTTCATCGCCATCCTGTTTCCCCTCAGCGCTCTTTCGCGCCGGTTCGAGCGCAAGGAGGTCGCGTGACGACTGCAAAATCGACCGAAGTCGTTCTGAGTGTACGCGGCATCGAGAAGTCCTTCGGGACGCACCATGTCCTACGCGGCGTCGATCTTGACGTCCATCGCGGGAAGGTGGTTTGCTTGATCGGCTCCAGCGGCTCGGGCAAGACCTCGCTGCTGCGTTGCATGAACCTGTTGATGGAGCCCGACCAGGGCGAGATCGTCATCCACGGCGCGTCTCTTTTCCGCCGCACCGACTCCGAGCGGCTTAGGCTTTCCAGCAGGCAGGTGAGCGCCGTGCGCCTCAAGACCGGCCTGGTATTCCAGAACTTCAACCTGTTCCCGCACCGCACCGCGCTGGGAAACATCATCGAAGCCCCCCTGGTGGTGAAGAAAGTGCCACGTGCCGAAGCCGAGGCACTGGCTCATGAGCTCCTTACTCGCATGGGACTTTCCGACGCCGGACATAAATACCCGTCACAGTTGTCGGGTGGCCAGCAGCAGCGCATCGCCATCGCCCGGGCGCTCGCTATGCAGCCCACCATCATGCTGTTCGACGAGCCTACTTCGGCGCTGGACCCGGAACTGGTAAGCGACGTGCTTGCCGCCATCCGCCAGCTCGCCGCCGATGGCATGACCATGGTTATCGTTACCCACGAGATCGGCTTCGCCTATGAGTTGGCCGATCGGGTGGTGTTCATCGACCAGGGCGTCGTGGCCGCCAGCGGCGCTCCGCGTGAACTCCTGCTGTCGGGCGCAAACGCGAGACTCGCGGCCTTCGTCGGCCGCTTCACGGAACAAGCCCGCCTTCTCGGTCCGCTCGCTGTCCCGGCGGAGGCACCTCCAACCACATCTCCCAACAAAGGATAGTAGACCATGGCCGATGTAAACTGGGGCGGTATCTTCCCCGTTCTCGTCACTCCCTTTGGAGCCGATAGCTCCATTAATGAGATCCGATACAAGGCGCTCATCGACGACGCCATTGCCAATGGCGCGCAGGGCGTCGTCGCGGCTGGCAGCACCGGAGAATTCTATGCTCTCACCAAGGCCGAGCGTGCACGCCTCTACAAGTTGACGGTTGATCATGTGGCCGCGCGGGTACCCGTCCTGGCAGGCGTCGCCGACTTGCGTGTCGGGGATGTGCTGGAAGCGTGTCAGTCGGCCGTGACGGCGGGTTGCGCGGGCGGCATGATCCTGCCACCCATCTACGCCATGCCGAGCCCGCGTGAGATCGTGGCCTTCTTCGAGTACATCTCCCGGAACACGTCGTTGCCGCTGATGCTCTATAACAGCCCGCGCCGCGCAGGCATCGACATCACTCCGGCTCTGGTGGAGCAACTCTCCGCCCTGCCAACCGTGGTCGCCATCAAAGACAGCTCCGGCGTCATTACGCAGGTGAGTGAACTGGTGCAGCGCGTGGGTGACAAACTCCGCGTCTTCGTCGGCTACGAAACCATGATCGTGCCCGCCCGCGCCGTTGGCGCTCACGGGGTCGTCGCCATGGCGCACCAGATTGCGGGGCCGTTGATCCGTGACTACTGGGACAAGGCGTTTACTGGCGATAAGGCACTGCAGGACCTCGGCCGCGACGTCTTCGCCTTCTACCGTTGTTTCCAGGCCGGGGCCTATTACGCGGCCATCAAAGAGACCATGAGCCAGCTTGGCCACGACGCCGGCGGCCCGCGCCTGCCGCTGCTGCCGCTGGCAGACGAACAGAAAGCCGCCATCGCCAAGATCATCGCCGACGCAGGCCTCGCCCGTTGGGCCAACGCCTAAGGCGATCCACACAGAAGTTCTACCGGGTCGTTCCAGCGATACCTTCGGCCCGGACCTGTTCCCATCGCGTTTGCGCCTTGCTGGCGTCTGAGCGCACCTTCCAAGTCCAAGGAAAAAAATATGTACACGAAACTGGCACTTCTCATCGACGGCGAATGGATCGAGGAAACCAATGCCGGGAGTGAAATCGTTCTCAATCCTGCCACAGAACAGCCCCTCGGCACGCTACCCCACGCCGGCACGGCAGAGCTTGACCGCGCACTCGCGGCGGCAAGCCGGGCCTTCGAGGCCTGGAAGCGCACCTCGCCCTACGAGCGTGCCCAGATCCTGCGCCGCGCCGCTGACCTGATGCGGGAGCGTCTGGACCACATTGCTACGGTGCTGACGTTGGAGGAAGGTAAGACCCTGGCGGAGGCGAAAGGTGAAATCACCGCCGCGGCAGAGTTCTTTGACTGGTTCGCAGAAGAGGGGCGGCGTAGCTATGGCCGTGTTATCCCGGCACGTTTGCCCGATATGCGCCAGACAGTCACACAGGAACCGGTTGGCCCTGTGGCGTGCTTTACGCCATGGAACTTCCCGGCCGTGACGCCCGCGCGCAAGATCGCCCCCGCGCTTGCTGCTGGATGCACCTGCATCATCAAACCCGCTGAAGAAACACCTGGCACGACGCTCGAAATTGCGCGGGCGCTCACTGATGCAGGCTTGCCCAATGGTGTGCTGAATGTTGTCTTCGGGGTGCCGGCCGAGCTCTCCGAGTATCTCATTCGCTCACCGATCATCCGGAAGATCTCCTTTACCGGATCCACTTCGGTCGGACGTCATCTCGCGCGGTTGGCAGGAGAGACCCTGACCCTCGCCACAATGGAACTGGGTGGCCATGCTCCCGTCATCGTCGCCAGAGATGCCGACGTTCAGCGCGCGGCAGAACTCTCCATGGCGATCAAGCTGCGCAACGCCGGTCAGGTTTGCACGTCGCCGACACGCTTCTTCGTCGAATGCCCGATTTACGATGAATACCTCGAACATGCTCGGGCATTCGTCGACAAGCAGGTAGTTGGCGATGGCTTGCAAGCGGGCACGACGATTGGTCCGGTTGCCAACACCCGCCGCGTTGCGGCGATGGACGACCTCATTAGCGACGCTCTTGCCCACCAAGCGCGGCTTATCACTGGTGGCGAGCGCATCAAAGCTCCTGGCCTGATGTATATGCCGACGATCCTGGCGGACGCTCCTGATCAGGTAAGAGCCATGACAGAGGAGCCGTTTGGCCCACTTGCGTTGGTTCAACCTGTTGATGATATAGAACAGGGCCTCGCGCGAGCGAATGCATTGCCCTATGGTTTGGCCGGGTATGCCTTTACGCGCTCCGCTGCAACTGCCAACCGCATAGCGGAGCAGTTGGCGGTGGGCGTGATTGGCATCAACCAGATGGTGGTGACAATCCCAGAAACCCCTTTCGGCGGGATAGGCGATAGCGGCTGGGGCCGCGAAGGCGGCCTTGAGGGTCTGGAATCCTACACGGTAAGAAAATATGTCGGCCATCTTCATCTCTAGCAGGGGATGAGACCAAGAAGAAAAGGAGCGCGGGGCATGAGCTTGGACGGGACATTTGCGGGCTGGCGGCCACGGCAGCTCGCCTCCGAGGGACCGCGCTACCTTGCTCTGGTCAATGCTCTGGAGCAGGACATCGCCGACGGCCGGTTGTCGGATGGCGACCGCCTGCCGCCGCACCGTGACCTAGCGCGAGAGCTTAGTCTTTCCGTCGGCACTGTGAGCAAAGCCTATCAGGCGGCCGAACAGCGCGGTATCGTCAGCGGCCATGTCGGGCAGGGCACCTTCGTCCGTCGCCGTTCCGCCGCCCGCGCAGAGGCGGCGACAGGACATGAACCAGTCAATTTAGCGCTGAACGTGCCCGCCGAGGGGAACGAAACGCAGATCCTGTCCGCGTTGTTTGGCGAGGTGGTGCGCGAGCGTGATCTTGCGCCGTTGCTGCGCTACCACCCCCACGGCGGCATCTGGAAGCACCGCGAAATCGTAGCAGCCTCGCTGTCTGACAAAAGCTTTGCCGTCGAGCCGGCACGGCTGTTCCTGTGCAACGGCGCCCAGCACGCCATCGACATCGCGCTGCGCCTGGTGGCGAAGCCAGGCGACAGCATCTTGGTGGATGCCTTCACGTATTCCGGCTTTAAGGCAATCGCTGCAGCCAGCCATTTCACCTTGGTGCCTGTGGAGATGGATGAGGAGGGAATGGATCCAGAGGCGCTGAAACAAGCCTGCCGTCGTTCCGGTGCGCGGGTGCTCTATTGCATGCCAACGCTCCAGAGCCCAACAGCACGCACCATGAGCCTGACCCGGCGCCGGCGTATCGCCGAAGTGGCTGAGGAGCTCGATCTCACCGTCATCGAGGATGACGTCTACGGCTTTTTCTTCACTGAGCGTCCCGTGCCGATCGCCTCATTGGCACCGGGGCACACCTTCTACGTCACGTCCTACTCCAAATGCATCGCGCCAGGCTTCCGACTCGGAACACTGACGGTTCCGACGGCCTACATTGCTCAAGCCGAGCTGCTCCTGCACGCCTCGGCCTGGTTTGTGGCTCCCATGCTAGGCGAGGCGGTGGTGCGGATGATTGAAAACGGTAAGCTGGAAGAACTTCTGCGTGAGCGGCGCCGGCAGGCGCTGGAGCGTTACCGCGTGTTCATGGACGTCTTCCCCAAAGCGCCAAGACTTCAGTTCCCAGCCTTCTTCGGGTGGTTGCCATTGCCGCAAGAGTGGTCCGCAGATCAATTTGCCGCCGCTGCACGAGGTCGCGGCATACTTGTAACGCCACCCATCGCCTCTGCGGTGGGTGAGGGTGACCCCGGCGCAATCCGCATCTGCCTTGGCGCGCCGAAGGATCTTATAGAACTCTCAGATGTGCTTCAGATTCTATGCGATATCATGGGTCTCCACCCAGCAAGCGTCGCCTCCGTCGCATAGCAGGACGCTGTGTTTGCGGCCAAGTCTGTCAATTGGACTTGAATCGCATCATCCGAGCAGGACCGCGAGATCTTGGAGCTTCGCGCGTGGTAATATCGTTCATGGAGATCGATGAGGACAAGATCGACGACGCAGTTTTGGCGCTGTTATGGCTGACGCTAACGAGCGTAGCGCTTGGAAGGGTTTCGACCGGGCGACGACGGATCGGCTTCACGAGAAGGCTGATCGGCGGCCAAGTCAACAAGTCGAAGTCATTGATCCTTATCGATGAAGGGCTGGAGCGTTCGGAAGCGTTGTTCCGGAAGCTGTTTACGCGGCCGTTGAGACGGCAGGTCGTGATGAGAGTGAGCATGACGGCGGCACGATTGGGCCGCGCTGGAACCGGCGAAGGTCCAGTTGCGCCTTCCCAGAGCAATGCCACGCAGCGCTCTTTCGGCCGCGTTGTTGCTGAGGCAGATCCTGCCGTGGTCGATGCAGAGGGCGAAGTCGGCCCAGCGCCTGAGCATGTAGTTGATCGGCTTCAGGACCTCGGAAGAGCGCGAGAGGGTATCGCGCTCGCGGAGCAACCAGGCGTACATGTCGTCGAGAAGTGGTTTGCTTCTCCTGCCGCACGGCATACCGCTCGTCCGCGCTGCGGCCGTTGATGGCGCGCCTGATCTCGAACAGCGCGCCGAGGCGCCTGACTGCCTCCAGCGCGATCGGGGAGATCGGTTGCCCTCCTTGCCATCCGGGGCCTTTTTCGCGATGTCGGCCAATTCGAGGTCGAACAACGGCTCGAAGACACTGTAACAGTCGCACTGAAGGATGCGCCGAATCCGGCCAGATGCTTCTGGGGATGCTCGCCTCGCCGGTCGCTCGAGGCGTAATAGATCGCCGCCGGCGGCGCAGGCCCGGCAAACGGACGGTCGTCGCGCGTAAAGGTCCATATGCGCGCGGTCGCGCACTTGCCTGCGGGTTGCGGAAAAGTCCGGACAGGATTTCCGGTAATCTCCGGACAGGGTTGGAGTGCACCCCCCAGACTGAGACAAGGAAGATCGCGGACAGTTTCCCTGCAAGAGAGGAAACTGGGGCATGGCCGGACGGCAAAGAGTTATTGATGAGGACCAAAAGCTGGAGCTTCTCCAGCGCATGGAGGCGAGCGAAAACGTCAGCAAGTTGGCAGACGAGGTTGGCATCAGTCGCCAACGACTTTATGACTGGCGTGATCACCTCAGGCTTCGTGGTAATCTGAAGTCACGTCGGCGCGGCCGGCCGGCCAGATCGAGAGCAGTAACTGCACAGAGCGCAGTCGTCCTATTACAATCCATTCAGCGTTCACTGGACGTGCTTTGCCTCTGGTCCATGCACCGACATTGTGTTTGGCCCATGTAGCTCCTCGGCCCGAAAGCATAGTACCTGCAGCCAGTTCGAACCGGAGTGCAGACATAACGCCAATTCACTCGTCATCCGGATTGGTCTGGCAGATGGAAGGGAACCGGATCTCGGAAGCGGCGCAGTACGCTTTCAGAAGTCTCTGCGACGTTGTTGGCATAGCCTGCATGCGGGAGACTGATGCCCCAAGCTACGGAACCAACAGAAAAGACCGCCCGACCTGCTGGACTCTCGATAAACGTCATGTCTGCCCGAACAGGCTTTCTTGGCGCATCGTTCCAGACCCTGCTGAAGAAGTCGCTCCCCTCGGAGGCGGAAAAACGGTGGCCAAACTATGATCTTGCGTTGAGTCGCAAAAATGATATGGTGCATTCAACAAATGACATAATCCAATGTCAGGGGACCAGACTATGTTGCGTCACCCACGCCCGATCCAGCCTGCCCCGCCCTTTCCGGAAGCGGAGCATCGTGAGCGACTTGCTCGCGCTCGGCAGGCTTTCGCCGAGGCCAAGCTCGACGCCCTTGTCTGCGTGACCCCGGAACATCTCAATCACTTAGCCGGATTTGAGGGCCACACCCGATTTCACGCTCCAAGCTCTTGTCTTCGGCGCTATTGAGGATCCGATGCTCATCTTCCGCGACACGGACTTGGTGAACGCGCGAGAGTTCTCTAGGGCCAATGACCTGCGCGTCTATCACCATGGCGTCCAAGACCCCATCTGGCTTATTGCCGAGCGGTTCCAGGCCGATACGACCTTTCTGATTCACACGCATATGCGGTCTGCAGACGGTTACGGCATCCTTATCGGCGGTACCTACGTACTGACCGAAAGTGGGTTGGAATGCTCGGGCGGCAGGGACCTAGAGCTGGCTGTGATCTAGGGGAACCAGCCGTGGTAGATGGCAGACGCTAAGCCTCGATACGCGCACGGAAACGCTCGCGCCGTCGCGACATTGAAAGCATAAATTGCGGGCAATCTTAACAAGAACAGGGAGCAAGACGATGAAATCCACAACCGCGAAGTTTGCGCTTGGTGCGGCGCTTCTGCTGGCAGCGTTGCAAACCGCGCAATCCCAGGACATTCCCGACAACCTCAAGGGCACAGGAGAACTTGTGACCACAACTGGCGGCGGAGGTGCATTTGATGATGCCCGAATGAAGGCATGGTTCGCGCCATTTACGCGCGATACCGGCATCAAAGTAGTGGTGGTTCCTACAACAAATGCGAAGCTCATGGCCTCGGTAAAGGTTGGACAGCCTGAAGCTGACCTGACCTTTGTCAGCGGAGGTGAAGTTCCGAGTTGGATCGACAAAGGGTTTGTCGACAAGATCGATTACAGCTACTTTTCGCAGGAAACGCTGGCAGGCATCCCCAAACAGGCGAGAAGTGAATATTCCTTTCGCTCTAATACTTACTCTGTCGTTCCTACATATAGCACCAAAAAATATCCGCAAGGTAGTAAGCATCCTGAAAACTGGGTCGACATTTACGACGTGGCGAAGTTCCCGGGGAAGCGGGCCCTTCCGAATTGTGGTAATACCCTTTACGGCGGTTTGCTCGAAGGAGCGCTCTTGGGTGACGGCGTTCCGCCGGAAAAACTTTATCCACTCGACTTTGATCGAGCCTTTGCCAAGCTAAAGCAAATTGCCCCCCACGTCGGGCGCTGGTGGGGATGGGACGAGGGTGGTTTGGCTCCGCAGAGTCTTATCGACGGCGAAGCCGATATGGGATCGGCGTGGAATGGTCGAATTGTCAACTTGCAGAAGCAAGGCGCACCGGTGGCTTTGTCGTGGGATCAATCCCTTCTGCAATATGACGATTGGGTAATCGTGAAGGGCTCGCCCAACCAAGTAAACGCGGCCAAGTTCCTTGCCTATATTGCTCGTCCAGAAGCGCAAGCGGCCTTTGCAGAAGCAATTCCTTACGGTGTTGTAAACAAAGACGCGTACAAACTGCTTCCGAAGGAACTGGCCGAGAACTTGCCGGGGGCCCCTGGAATCGCGGAGAAACAGATTACCCAAGACTACGCGTGGTGGTCAACGGCCAGGCCCGATGGCCATACTAATCTGGATTACGCGATCGAACGTTGCCAGGCAGTTTTGGCGCAGTGATCCGCCTGCCAATGCGGGAAGCATTGCACGCAACGGCATTCTGGGAGGCAGTGTTTGTCGGGCGAATCCCATAGGATCAGTCCAATCTGGCCACCCGCTGCTGTTAGATGAGAAATTCCAAGTGACTGTTCGATGGAGACATAGGCCAGCCACTTGGGACAATTGACGATTGGCGACACTTTGGCAGAGACCTGAGCGCCCAAAGCGGCTTGGCCCTTGGCGCATAACGCAGGCATCGATTCCGGCGGACGTCCGTACAGTCGGTCGCCGTTGAAGGGAGTTAAAGTCGGTCGTGAGGGACGTAGGGAAGGAGCAAAATAACATGACCACTCTCCTGGCAAAAGAAAACGCCGCGGAGGCGGCAGTCGCAAATGTGCCTAGGAGCCAATATCACCTGAACGCGCTACTAGCACACCGAGGGATCCGCGGTGCTATCATTGCCGCGCCAATCGTCGTGCTCCTAGTTGGATTCCTCGTCATACCGCTATCGATTATTCTTTGGGGTAGCGTCGAAGGTGACAAACTGACCTTCTCGCACTATACACGCATATTCTTTGACGAGACAAACCTCAGCGTCATGCTTCAGACCCTGAAGGTTGGGTTGATCGTCACGCTTCTGTCGCTGGCAACCTCGTACCCCGTCGCTTACCTGCTGACACAGATTAGGTCGCGCGCCTTGTCGCTCGTGACCGTGTTCATTCTCCTTCCGCTGTTCACGGCCTTTCTCATCCGGACGTACGCCTGGATGATCATCCTCGGTCGCCAAGGGCCTATAAATAACACGCTGATCTGGCTCGGTCTCATCAGCGAGCCTTTGCCGCTCCTCAACACAACATTTGCAGTTGTAATTGGGATGGTGCACGTGTTGATGCCGATCGCGATCTTTACAATGTACTCCTCGATGGTGCGGATCGACCACAATTTTGCGCGCGCCGCTCAAATTCTGGGCGCCAAACCGGTCCAGGCCTTCCTGAGGGTGTATTTCCCCATGTCGCTTCCCGGCGTCTTTTCTGCCGGGATTCTGATCTTTATCATTGCGATCGGCTTCTACATAACCCCGGCCCTTCTCGGTGGGCCACACGACGCCATGATATCGCAGCTGATCGTCACGCAAATGACGACGCTGTTGAATTTCGAGCTGAGCTTTGCGTCGTCAATCGTGCTCCTTCTTGTCACGATGGGGATTCTCTTCTTCGCAAGCCTGTTCATTCCGCTCGAAATGATTTGGTCTTCCCCTACCGTCGAAATCACAAGCCGAAAGCCCCACGCGAACTCTCGTTCTTTCGGGGACTTGAAACAGGCTGTACAACCAATTCTAAGCACAGCAGAGGCCATGATCCATTTGGTAACTAAGCCACTTCTGACACGTAACGCCCGCTGGCTTTGGGCCTACACGATCGTCATTCTTGTGTTTCTAACAGCGCCGCTGATCGTCGTTTTCCTGCTTTCGTTCAGTTCGTCCCTTTTCGTCGTATTTCCTCCCCCAGGCTTTTCGCTCCAATGGTGGGCGAAACTGGCACATGCTTGGGATTGGCACGAATCGTTTCTATTCTCCGTCAAGCTCGGGTTCTTCTCTGCATTCTTTGCCACGATCATTGGCACCATGGGCGCCTTCTGGCTGGTGCGCACAACGCTACCGATCAAAAGAGCATTGTTCTTGTTCTCTCTGTCGCCTCTCATGGTACCTGTCATCGTTATCGCGACTGCTCTCTACATCTTTGAGGCACGCATTCACTTGCTTGGCAGCTTCGCCGGGCTAGTGATCGGTCATGTCCTCCTGTCGGTACCCTACGTTGTTGTCGTCATGGCCGCGGCATTGCGTGGTTTTGACCAGTCACTCGAAAAAGCCGCGGCCATCCATGGCGCCCGTCCGTTGCAGGTCCTCCGCCTTGTGACATTGCCGCTCCTCAAGCCGGCGCTGCTGACGGCGGGTTTGCTCGCATTCCTAACTTCGTTCGACGAACTCCTAATCACAATGTTCATGATCGGGCGGCAGACGCTGACGCTACCTTTCAAGTTTTGGAACGATATAAGATACGAACTCAACCCGCTGCTCAGTGCGGCCTCGACGTTTATCGTGCTGCTCGTTGCGGCAGCAATCTTGACGGCACAGTGGATCAAGGTGCGGCACGACAGGCGTACCTCTGCTGGCACAGGCAAATGAAAGGGAGGCAAACAATGTCCACCAGTCTCGAAATGAAGAAAATCCAGAAGTGGTACGGCGGGCTCCACGTGGTGCGCGACTTCGATCTCTACGTTGAGCCGGGCGAATTCGTGACCTTCCTTGGCCCGTCAGGTTCCGGAAAGACCACCGCGCTGAAAATGATCGCGGGCTTCGAGCCGCCGAGTGGCGGCGACATGTTGCTCGGCAGTCGCTCGATTGTGGACGTGCCACCTTATGAGCGTGGCATCGGCATGGTGTTCCAAAACTACGCGCTCTTTCCGCATATGACGGTGGTTGAGAACGTCGCCTTCCCTCTCAGAGTTCGCAGTGTTGCGCGGGCCGAGACCGAGCAGAAAGTCTTGCGCGCTTTGGAATTGGTCAAGATGGTGGAGTATCGCAACCGATATCCCAACCAACTCTCCGGCGGACAACAGCAGCGCATCGCCCTTGCCCGTGCCATCGTCTTCGACCCAAGCCTTCTGCTCATGGACGAACCGCTCGGTGCTCTCGACCGCAATTTGCGCGAGCACATGAAAATCGAGATCATGCGTATCCAAAAAGAGTTGAATATCACGGTCATCTTCGTCACCCACGACCAAGACGAAGCGCTGGTTATGTCTGATCGGATTGCCGTGATTAACGAAGGCAGACTCGTTCAGGTAGCGGACAGCAAGAGCCTGTATTATAATCCACAGGACCGCTTTGTCGCGTCTTTCGTCGGCGAATCTAACCTTTTGCCCTGCCGCATCGGTCAAATCGAGAACGGAGCCGGCACCGTGACCATTGGCGGGCGAGCTTCTGGCGTGGCTCGTTTAAACGGGCAATCCGGTGGCGAGTCTGGCTGGCTCTTTGTGCGGCCGGAGCATGTTAATATCAGCCCGCGCGGAGCCACAACCGGTGTCCCGAATGTCCTCGATGGCGTTGTTGAAGACTCGCTTTTTCTGGGTGAGTTGACCCGCTACGTGGTTCGCTGCGGAGAAGAAAGCATAACAGTCAAGCAACAGAATCGGGGGCAAGCCCAATTTGCCAGCGGAACCCCCGTCATCGTTTCTTGGAATACGGGCAACTCTATTGTGTTAAATTGACGGGCCAGCCAAAAACCGGAGAGTCCGTTGAGAATCCCCTTCATGGAATCGACACGATGTAAACATGTAGAGACTTGCTGGCAGATCGAGCGCGCAGTTGCTTTGTCTGGGCTGGCCAGTCTGGGTCTTCGGCAACGCTGGTTCCATTCTCGAGGGGCGGCAGACAGTAGACAAGGGAGAAAGTCATTGCCATCGCGAGCGCCTTGTCCGTGACCGGCGTGGCTTCGGTGGTGGTTGCTTCGGCGAGACCGGCTTCGCGGGCGACCCGCTCACGATTTATCTCGAAGGCGGAATACATGAACACGAAAGGGCCGAACGCCACGGCAGGAGCACAGGACAAACAGCTGACGCGTGCGTTGCTGGATCGAATACCAACCATCATACAACGCATTCGTCACACTGAACCCGTATGCGCTTGATGTCGCCAAGGCAATCAATAATCGCCTCGGGTTTGGGGAGAAGCTAGGATCGTTAGCGGGCGTTCCGATCGTGATCAAAGAGCCAATTGACATAGCTGGGGAATTGACCTCATCCCATGCCACATATGCGCCGGTCGTTGCTCGGTTGAGAGCGGCGGGTGCCATTTTACTCGGCAAAACAAACATGCCGACCTTAGGGGAGTCGGGCACCGACGCGAATACAAGCTGGGGCGGTCCGACTTACAACGCCGTAAATCGGGCTTACGATATGGTCCGTGAAAGTAACAAGTTGAAGTAGTTGCAATTATCCCGATCCAAAGACCACTAAGGAGAAGAACCGGTGATTACCCCCGAATTTGCGGCTTTCCCAGAAGCCGAACACAGAGCTAGAATTGCTATGGCTCGCGAGGAACTTGCGTCAGCCGGCTACGATGGCTGTATCGTTGTTGCGCCAGAAAGCCTCTTTTACCTAGTAGGCTATGATTCTATTAGCGCAAATATCAGCCCGCAAGCTCTCGTATTTAGCGTTCACGACGCGCGCGACCCGACGTTGTTGGTGCGCAACGTGGATCTTCCTTTGGTGAAGGAGACTTCCTGGCTCACGGATGTCCGGACTTACCAGCTCTTCGTAGACGATGTGTCCGCACAGGTGGGGGGGATCGCGCACGATCATGGAATCGCGAATGGTTGCTTGGGGCTTGAGATGCAGTCACCTGCCGTTACCGGGAGCTATGCGCGCGCCCTAGAACGAGCAATGAGGGGGGCTCGATTCGATGACGTGAGTCACATTCTCAACCGAATTCAACTCATAAAGTCGCCAGCGGAAATTCACTACATGCGTGAAGCTGCCCGTTATGCAAACCTCGGCCTCGAAGCCGCCCGCAGGACCTTACGACCAGGGATTAGCGAGTTCGTCCTTTGTGCAGCAGTAGAAAAGGCTGCCCGAGAAGCTGGCAGTGATTATCCAGCTCTTCCGACGGAATGTGGAAGCGGAACACGATCAGCCGGCGGCCACGCAACCGCGATGCCGAAGATTATCGGCACGGGTGAACTCGTTCACCTAGAGTTCGCCGGTGTTGCCCGGCGATACCACAGCGTGTCGATGATAACCATGGCAACGGGCGACCCCGGCATCAGCGCGCGCAGACTATATGATGTTGGGCGAGAGTCCCTGTTAGCGGGGCTGGAAAAATGCCACCCTGGCGCGCGAGTTGCTGACATCGATATTGCCTCCCGGAAGTCGTTTGAGCGGGCCGGCCTCGATGAGGCCGCGCAGATGCGCTTCGGTGTCGGCATAGGCATCGCCTACCCCCCGATTTGGTTAAGTTCACTTCAAATCGATCGGTTCTCGAGCGGTACGTTAGAGCCCGGTATGACCTTCTACGTACATTCATGGCTATCACTCCCCCAAGAAGGGCTTGGGGTGATGCTGGGCGGAACCTACTTAGTTACCGAAACCTGTGTCGAAGCGCTCTCTGGAGCGGGGCCGGTCGACCTTTTCACCGTATAGATGTGTAACGGGCGGTGCCCAACCAGCCAAGTTTGAAAGGCCGCTGGTCGTCCCTCACATTGATGGTGTCGCGGAGTCAGGAATGGCCTGCTCCATAGCATCGGGAGAGACGACCATGAAACAGTATGCTGGCATCGACTTATCATTGGAATCGATTTGATTGGATTATGATTCCAGTTGTCAAGCCAAACCCTGCCGTCTCATCTCGCGAGCCACACCCGCCATGACCGACGATGCATACTGCCGCCCTCGTTCCAGCTGTTGGAGGTAGATGCGGGGAGGGCAGAATGTCGGCCGTGGCGTGCGTCTCGAGTGGCGTGATCATCTCAGGGTTCATGGTAATCTGAGGTCACGTCGGCGCGGCCGGCCCGCCAGATCGACAGCAGGAACTGAGGGGGCCACGCCGCTGCAGAGCGCAGTCGACGTGCGGGCATGGGCGACTGTGGTCTCCGCGCCGGCAAACCGGCCATACCCCACCAGACGACGCGCGATGGCGCCACTCTTCCGCTCCAAATGCGCTTGGTCATTCTTTCGGAGGCGCGAGAGCCCGTCACTTCCAGTTCCTCACTTCGGCACCAGGAGACCAGGAGACGACGCACTCGTTTCATTAAGGCGCTGTCCTTGTCGAAATCTACGCCCAGCAGGCGGAAGGGAAAAAACGAGCTGGCTTGCTTGATCGCCACGACCACATTCGCTGTCGCGCGTGCGGACTGGAACGCAGTAAGCGGTGCGCCAAGGCACCTTGCAATAGGCCGACCAACATGGAGTTTTCGGGCCATGACATTGGAACATGCAAGGGGCGATCTGGCCGCCGAGTTAAGTGGCGCCGCGGTGGCCGAAGATTCTTGGAACGGTGCCCGGGCGCGTGCGGCAACGAAGGCTTTGGAGTTGCACTGAGAAGCGCGCGTTGGTCGATCTGGCGAGCGCGACGGGGTCGTCGATGAACGGAGGTCGCGGAAGCGTTCGGCGTAGCTCCGTGACAGCTCTATGCCTGGCGCAAGCAGATGGCCGGCGGCGAGCTCGATGCCGATCAGGCGATGGCGACCTTCGCGCGCATCGACGTGAGCGATCTTCCCGGTGTCGAACGCCCCGTCGCCGATTGCCCGGCCCCGGCCGTCAGGATCGTCGTGGCTTTTGCGAGCGGCACGCGGTTTAGAATTGACTGCAGCCGTCGCCGGATCAGCGACGACCTGCCGCTGGTCGGGGGCACCAATGTTGCGGAGCGAAGCCGCACGGGCGCTCGCCTCTAACCTGCAGCGCATGGCAGCCGAGACCTTCGCCCCTCCGGGCTCCAGAGACGCCGCGATTGTTAAATAGGACTGAAAACAAACAGCAATATAAATTGATTTCCACAAGATTTCTTCATAAACATTTAAAAAACTTCTCACCTATACCTATTGAATGATGGCGGGTTCGCGCGCAAATTAAACTCGGAGTCGCTATCTGCATCTTGATCGCACTTGGTCACACGGCATTATCGATATAAAATCCGTGAAGTAAGTGGTATCTTGTACAGGAGTACAAAAATGCGAATAATGTCGTTCAAGCCAGGCCATGACGGAGCAATCACAGCACTGGATGCATCAGCGGCCGAGCTGATTTATTCCTACGAGGCTGAGAAGGATAGCTTTGCCAGATATTCGACCATTAACCCGATGACTGTCCTAGAGGCTGCTGGGCGCCTGGATGCCATTCCGGATGTGTTTGCTGTCGGTGGGTGGGACACAGGCTTCAACCACGATCCGGTAGGATACTACGGCATAGCTCACGGATCGGATGTTGTCGGCGAGAGGACGGTCTTCGGCCGCAAGGTGCATTTCTATTCCTCGACGCACGAGCGCTCCCATCTCTGGGGCTGCTACGGCATGTCGCCATTCCCCGCCGGGATGCCCTGTTACGGGCTGATCTGGGAAGGATGGTGCGGCGATTTTTATCATATCGATGAATACCTGCAGGTCATGCATTTGGGTAGAGTAATGGCGAATCCTGGCCACAAATATGCTTTCCTTTATGCGCTCGCCGATCCGCGCGCAGGACCAACGCGGTTGGTAGACGCCGGCAAGCTGATGGCGCTTTGCGCCTATGGGCAGACCGGATCGCCAGACAGGGACGAGCAGGCGCTAATCGATTTCCTGCTTCCAAGCGATCTGTATCCCCTTAGCAAGGAGGATTTGCGAGAATCGCCCTATTACAACATTGGCGTAACGCATCAGAAGTTCACCAACCTCGCACGGCGTTTTTCGGACGCCATCTTCGATTCGTTCCACACTTTCGCGAAGAAGCACCTGACAAAGGGCTACCCGCTGCTGATTTCCGGTGGATGCGGATTAAATTGTGAGTGGAACCGCAGATGGCTCGAAACAAATCTTTTTTCCGATGTCTTCGTTCCTCCATGCGCAAACGATACGGGCTCGGCAATCGGGACCGCAGTCGACGCAATGCGGCATTTCACAGGCAATGCAAAAATCAAATGGAACGTCTATTCAGGCCAGCCCTTCACATTCGACGAAATTGACCGCACCGGGCTCGAGGTCCACCCACTCGACTATGGTCAGGTAGCTTCGGTGTTGCTCGATGACAAGATAATCGGCTGGGTACAGGGCAATTGCGAAATCGGGCCACGAGCGCTCGGCAACCGGTCAATTCTCGCGGCGCCTTTTTCGAAGGCAACCCATGAGCGGCTGAACCGCATCAAAAACCGGGAGAGTTTCCGTCCCATCGCGCCCGTTTGCCTGGAAGAGGACGTCGCGCTCCACTTCGACTTGGCACGCCCGTCGCCGCACATGCTTCTCTTCCAGAAGGTTCTCGATAGCCGATTGAAGGCAGTCACGCATGCTGACGGCACAGCGCGGGCCCAGACAGTTTCGCGGAAGCAGAATCCGCGACTTTATCAATTGCTTACCTCTTTCAAGGCGAAAAGCGGAGTCGGCGTTCTTTGCAATACATCGCTGAACTTCAATGGCACCGGCTTCATTAATCGCGCAAGCGATTTGCTGACCTATGCACGGGCCGCTGATCTGGACGGATTCGTTATCAACGATGCCTTTTATGCCCTCAAGTAGGCCGCCGACTGCCAATCAGTATCATCAAGAGTGAGCGCGGCAACCGCGCCGGCGCGCAAGGCCAGCTCGGCCCGCGCCATCAACCCGCTAGTCCCGAAGCGCCATTGCCGCGATCCGAGCGCAGGCATCGAGAGCATGTCGCTCAATATAAACAGATGACGATCTCCCCGGTGCGCGCTGCAAAACGCATTTGCGCCAGCCGGACAGACCTCCTGCAGAAATTGGCGTGAGAGCAGCTTTTGGCTTTCCACCGTCGAGGCGGCGAGTCCTCTCTCATTTCGTGAGGTAAGCCGCGAACACAACAATCTGCTCGTGCTCCGTGCGCTCAATCGCGATCGCCGGCTTCCAGGATCCGAGCTCGGGCGACGTGCTCCTCGAAGACCGCTCGCTGCTCTCGGTGCCGTCGCACAAGCGCAACATCGGCATGGTCTTCCAGCGCTACACGCTGTTCCCGCATCTAGCGTCGCAGAGCACAGGTGCCGAATCCGAGGTTGGCATGCAAATTGTGCGATTGGCCATCTGAACGATCTTGTGTGGCCGTTGACCTGGTCCCGGCGTATCTGTTGGGAACACGACCATCCGGGTCGCAATTGTTCGGTCCGAGCCCCCATCTTCCTTTCACCCGCTGCTTCAGCTGCAATGGAATTTCGACACATAGAACATTATTGTGGGCGCTGGCAGCGTCTCGGAGCATTGCGAAGGTCGTCGTGAGCTGGCGAAAAACTTTTGGGCCCGCCATCCATCCAACGGCAAAACAGTAACCGCGAGGCTCCGCTTGCAGCTACTGGGACTTGGCCATATAGCGTCCTGCTATGCGACGGAGGCGACGCTTGCTGGGTGGCGACCCATGATATCGCATAGAATCTGAAGCACATCTGAGAGTTCTATAAGATCCTTCGGCGCGCCAAGGCAGATGCGGATTGCGCCGGGGTCACCCTC
>NZ_RZOJ01000450.1:0-4824 GCF_003998845.1 Mesorhizobium sp. M4A.F.Ca.ET.022.05.2.1
GGGATGGCCGGTGTGCCAGTAGTAGACCTTGTCGGTGTACTTCTTGCCGGTGAACACCACCTTGTCGGCATTGATGACGATGACGTTGTCGCCGTCGTCGACATGCGGGGTGAAGGTGGGCTTGTGCTTGCCGCGCAGATGGTTGGCGATGACAGTGGCGAGGCGGCCGACGACGAGACCTTCGGCGTCGATCAGCACCCACTTCTTCACCACATCCGCAGGCTTCTGCGAAAAGGTAGCCATGGTTCTTGCTCTCGGTTGGACCCTCCCTACCTGCGAAGGACAGGGAAAGGCGTTTCTTGTTGCTTGGATTGGCTGGGGTGTTCGCCCGTCGCCAATAACAAAACGGCGGCCGTTGCGGGCCGCTGCTTCACGAGGGCTTATAGGCGAGGGCAATCAGCGCGTCAAGGCGACCGAAATCTCTCTTTGCGTGGAAAATATAGCAAAAACAACGAATTGAGTAAAAGGTATTATTTTACCACATCATTCGGGCGTTTCGGCGGGATCGAATAGGTGCCCGTGGCATGCGCTACCGTGTGTCCGTCCGGCCCGGCGACGATGTCGATGTCGAACACCATCAGGCTTTTTCCCAACTTCAGGATGCGGCAATGGCCGTCGATCGGACCGGCCTCGGCCTTGCGCACGAAGTTGATGTTGAGGTTGGTGGTGACCGACAGCGCATCCGGCCCGGCATGCGAGAGCACGCAGACATAGCCCCCAATATCGGCCAGCGTGAACAGCGAAGGGCCGGAAACCGTGCCGCCGGGCCGCAGATGCCGCGCATCGGCATTGAGCCGCACGGTGCAGCCGCCGGGAAACAACCTCCAGCGCCTGATAGAAGGAAAACTGGTCGTTGAGCTGCGGATAGACGCTTTCCATCAAACGATTGACGTCAGCCGCGGTCAACACCGGCTTCAGATTGCTTTGAGCGGGCATCGGCGATTTCCTATGTGCGGGACGGGCAGGGCACCCAAGGCGAGGGCGCCTGGACCAAATGTTGCGGCCGAGAAAACACGGCTAGCGGCTTTTCTTCAATCGGCAGCGTGCTAGTTCTTTTGTTCCATGGTCTGTGAAGTTCGCCACAGCAGGCCGAGAAGGATTGGGCGGAGAGGTTTGGAACATGGCTGAAGTCGTCGCCATCAAGCCGGCAATCGCCGAGGGGCCTGTTGTCGCCAGCCTGGACAAAGGCATTCTTCGCCTGACGCTCGCCAGCCCACCGGCCAATGCCTTGTCGCTGGCGGTGATGGCGGCGCTGATGGCCGAGTTCGATCGCGCGAAATCCGACAGATCCGTCCGCGTCATTATCCTCGCGGCGTCCGGTAAGGTGTTCTGCGCCGGCCACGATCTCAAGGAACTGAGCGCGCACCGCAGGGATGCTGATCGCGGCCGGGGTTTCTTCGAAAAGACCTTTGCCGCCTGTGCCGAGTTGATGCAGGCGATCGTGCGCCACCCCAGGCCCGTCATCGCCGAGGTCGACGGCCTCGCCACCGCCGCAGGCCTGCAACTGGTCGCGAGCTGCGATCTTGCGATTGCCTCGCACGAGGCGACGTTCTGCACGCCGGGCGTCAACATCGGCCTGTTCTGCTCGACGCCGATGGTGGCGCTGTCACGCAATGTCTCGCGCAAGCAGGCCATGGAAATGCTGTTGACCGGCGAGACGATCGACGCGGCCACAGCCAGGGAATTCGGCCTCATCAACCGCATCGTGCCGCGCGAATACCTGAATCAGGTTGTCAGCAAATACGCGCAAACCATTGCTTCAAAATCATCTTTGGTGATCAAGACGGGTAAGGAGGCGTTCTACGCCCAGGCCGAGATGGGGCTGGCCGACGCTTATGCCTACACCGGCCGGGTGATGGTCGAGAACATGTTGGCGCGCGACGCCGAGGAAGGCATCGGCGCTTTCGTCGGCAAGCGCAGGCCGGAATGGAAGGACGAGTAGGGCGCCCGGAAACAGGAAGATCCGAATGGAACCGCGTATCTCCATCATCACCATCGCCACCGACGATCTCGATCGCGCGACGCGCTTCTATGAGGGCATGGGCCTGGCCCGCCATCAAGGGATCACCGAGGGCGTCGCCTTCTTCCAGATGGGTGGAGCCATTCTCGGCCTGTTCCCGCGCCAAAGCGCCGAGGAAGATTCCGGCGTCAGCTTTGCAAAGGCGCCGTCGGCCGTCTATCTCGCCTACAACACCCGCTCCGACGCCGAAGTCGACGAAGTCCTCGCCATGGCCGAGAAGGCCGGCGGCAAGATCGTCAAGCCGGCCGGCCGCGCCTTCTGGGGCGGCTGGTACGGTTATTTCGCGGATGCCGACGGCCATGTCTGGGAAGTCGCGCACAATCCGGCCTTTCCGATCGCGGAAGACGGCTCGATTTCCCTGCCGGGCTGACGGCCGCACATGGCGCCTCGCAAGCAACTGACGCGGCTGAAGGCGCCTTATCTCAAGCGCATCCTGCTCGAGCCGGCGCGCGTCGAGGAGTGGGAACAATATCCCTGGAACCTGCCGATCTTCGCCAGCCGCGCGTTCGAGTTCGAATTCACCACGCCGATCACCATTATCGTCGGCGAGAACGGCACCGGCAAATCGACGCTGCTCGAAGCCATTGGCGCGCTGGCCGGCTATGACGAGGCGGGCGGCGGCAAGGGTTACAGGCCGGTCGATCATTCGGCTGCCATCGACAAGAGCGGGACCGCACTGGCCAACGCCTTGCGCGGCCACTGGCTGCCGAAGGTCACAGCCGGCTGGTTTTTCCGGGCAGAGTCCTTCTACTCGGTGGCGCGCTACCTTGATCGGGCGGCACTCGAAGACCCGTTCAAACCGCCGCCGCCGGATTTCCTGTCGTGGTCGCACGGCGAAGGTTTCATCCGCTTCTTCGAGGAGCGCTGCCGCCGGCAAGGCATCTACATCCTGGACGAGCCGGAAAGCGCGCTTTCGCCGACGCGCCAGATCGAACTGCTCAAGCTGCTGAGGCGAATGGACCGGTCCGGCACCGCGCAGGTGATCATGGCGACGCACTCGCCGCTGCTGATGGCCTGTCCCGGCGCGCGCCTGTTCCGCATCAGCCGCTTCGGGCTCGACCTGGTCGATTTTCGCGACACCGACCACTTTCGCATGATGCGCGATTTCTGCGGCGATCCGGATGGTTTTCTCGCTGAAGCGCTGTATGAGGACGAGGCATGAACCACGACAGCTACGACAACACCTATATCGCCGGCATCCTCAATTCGGTGAAGACCGTCGCCATGGTCGGCGCGTCGCCCAACGACGTTCGGCCGAGTTTTTTCGTGCTGAAGTACCTGCTGGCAAAGGGGTTCTCGGTGTTTCCGATCAATCCTGGCCATGCCGGCAAGGAGATCCTCGGCCGCACCGTCTATGCCAGTCTCGCCGACGTGCCGCAGCCGGTCGACATGGTCGACATCTTTCGTGGCTCGGTCGCGGTGCCGGGCATCCTAGATCAGATTCTGCGGCTCGATCCCTTGCCGAAAGTGGTCTGGATGCAGCTTGCCGTGCGCAATGACGAGGCGGCCGTCCGCGCCGAGGCCGCCGGCATGAAGGTGGTGATGAACCGCTGCCCGAAGATCGAATACGGCAAGCTGTCGGGCGAGATCGGCTGGACCGGCGTCAATTCCGGCGTGCTGTCGTCCAAGAAGCCGCTGATGCGCCAGGGTTTCCAGAGCTTCGGCGTAAGGCAAAAATAGCCCGGCTGCCGCGGCGCAAAATTATTCCGGGCAGGATCGGATTTTCTCGCGCGTTCGTCCCGCATCGCACGCTGAAAGGCATTTTCTTCTTTGCATTCATGAGCGGCCTTCGCCAAGAATGCCCGGCGATTTCTTGAGCAGGTTCCTGAGGGAGGTTTCGATGACGCGCACGCCCGGTTTCAACACGCTCGCCATTCATGCAGGCGCCAAGCCCGACCCGGCGACCGGCGCGCGCGCGACGCCGATCTACCAGACCACCTCCTATGTCTTCGATGATGCCGACCATGCCGCCTCGCTGTTCGGCCTGAAGGCCTTCGGCAACATCTACACCCGCATCATGAACCCGACGCAGGCGGTGCTCGAGGAGCGCATCGCGGCGCTCGAAGGCGGCACGGCGGCGCTGGCGGTCGCGTCCGGACACGCCGCGCAGATCCTGGTGTTTCACAATCTGATGCGGCCCGGCGACAATTTCGTCGCGGCGACGAGGCTTTACGGCGGCTCGATCAACCAGTTCGGCCACGCCTTCAAGAATTATGGCTGGGAGGTGCGCTGGGCCGACACCAATGATGTTTCGACCTTCGAGAGCCAGATCGACGACAGGACCAAGGCGATCTTCATCGAGAGCCTGGCCAACCCTGGCGGCATCTTCGTCGACATCGAGAAGATCGGCGACATCGCCCGCAGGCACGGCCTGCCGCTGATCGTCGACAACACGCTGGCCTCGCCCTATCTGGTGCGGCCGATCGAGCACGGCGCCGACATCGTCGTCCATTCGCTGACCAAGTTCATCGGCGGCCACGGCAATTCGATCGGCGGCGCCATCGTCGACGGCGGCACCTTCGACTGGTCGAAGTCGGGCAAATATCCGATGCTGTCGGAACCGCGCCCCGAATATGGCGGCATCGTGCTGCACGAGACCTTCGGCAATTTCGCCTTTGCGATCGCCGCGCGCGTACTCGGCCTGCGCGACATCGGCCCGGCGATCTCGCCCTTCAATGCCTTCCTGATCCTGACCGGACTGGAGACGCTGCCGCTGCGCATGCAGCGCCATTGCGACAATGCGGCGAGCGTCGCCGGCTGGCTGTCGAACCATCCCAAGGTCGCGTGGGTGAGCTATCCCAGCC
>NZ_RZOJ01000451.1:0-4817 GCF_003998845.1 Mesorhizobium sp. M4A.F.Ca.ET.022.05.2.1
GACGGACAGGCCACGGCCGGCGGCGTCGCGCGCGATGCCGGCGCCGTTGACGCCGCCGCCGATGACGAAAAGGTCGACAATGTCGCCGTCACCGCTCATCTCGCCGAACCCTCTACGCAACGCTTCATGGCACTCAGCACGGATTGACCGGCGGCAGGCCGGCAAGATAGCGGCGCACTTCCTCGGCCGCCTGCTCGGCCGCGTAGGTGACGGTGCGCACCGAGGCGCCAGCGATATGCGGGGTGAGCGTCACATTCGGCAGCTGCAGCAGCGGCCAATCCGAAGGCACCGGCTCGATCGCGAAGGTTTCCAGCATGGCGCAGGCGATATGGCCGGAGACCAGCGCCTCGTAAAGCGCGTCATAGTCGACCAGCGGCCCGCGCGCGGTGTTGATGAAGATCACGCCGGCCTTCATGCCGGCGATGGTGTCCTTGTTGATCAGGCCGCGGGTTTCCGCGGTCACCCGGGAGTGCAGGGTGACCACGTCGGAGCGCGACAGGAGTTCGTCGAACGCGACCAGCTCGACGCCGGCATTGCGGTCGTCCGCGCTCAGCTGCACGTAGGGATCGCAGACCAGGACGCGGCAGCCGAAGGCGCGCAGCAGGCGCACCACCTTCGTGCCGATATTGCCATAGCCGACGACACCGACGGTCATCTCGCTGAGCTCGCGGCCGGTGCGGTCGGCGCGGTAGAGATCGCCGCGCCATTCGCCCTTGCGCAGGGCCTCGTGACCGACGCGGATCAGCCGCGTCTCGGCGAGGATGGCGCCGATGGTGAACTCGGCGACGGCGCTCGCGTTGCGGCCTGGAACGTTGACGACGCGGATGTCGTGAGCCTTGGCGGCCGCCATGTCGATGTTGATCGGTCCGCCGCGCGACACAGCGACCAGTTTCAACGCCGGAAGGCGCCGCATCATTCCATCCGAGAGCGGAGCGAGCTGGGTCACCAGGATCTCGGCATCGCCGACAAAATCGACCACCTCGTCCGGATGGCCGAAATACTCCTTTACCTTGTCGAGGCCGAGCGCGGTGTTGCCGAACTCCATCGGCTCGTCGGGCCACGCGGTTTCCAGCGTGCGGATGTCGAGGCTGTTGCCGCAGGCCTTCTCGATCTCAATCCGAAAGACCTCCGGGAGCATGAAACGGTCGCCGATGATCGCAATTTTTCTGTGCATGCTCGACTTCTCAATTTGCCTTCGCCGCGGCCATCGACCGCCAGACCGGACGCAACGCCTCGTGCGCCAATGTGTAGGATGGCGCCATCCTGTCGTAGATGGCGGCGAGTTGCGGGTCGCTCGGCTCGGCCTTGCCGAGCAGAGGCGTGACCCATTCGGCGACGCAATCGTCCATCGACCGGTAGAGGCCGACGCAGACCGCCGCGATCATGGCGGCACCCGCGGCGCCCGCCTCCTCGCGCTCGCTGGTGCGCGTCGCGGCGCCGACGGCGGCGCCGAGGATCTTGCGCAGGGCCGGGCTGCGTGCCGCGCCGCCGGTGAGGCGGATCTCTCGCGGCAGCGAGCCCATGGCGGCGTAACAATCGCGCGAAGCGAAGGCCAGCCCCTCGAAAACGGCGCGCACCATGTCGGCATAGCCGTGGCGCGAGGAAATGCCGACGAAGCCAGCCCTTGCATTGGCATCGACGAACGGACCCCGCTCGCCGGCCTCCGACACATAGGGCTGGTAGATCAGCGAAGCCGGCTTCGACGACGATATCCAGCCGTCGACCAGCGCGATCATCTCGCCATTCGAGCGCGAGATGCCTTGCGCGGCAAGGATGCCGGAGGCGAGCCCTAGCACCCAGTCGATGTTGAGCGTCGCCGCCATGTTCGACTGCATCTGCGCGAAGACGCCGGGCGCCGGCATGGTCATGGTGTAGCCGGTCTTGGCCTCGTTCAGGAGCACCTCGTCCGGGGTCTCGGCAAGGCGCATGTGCATGCCGGTGGAGCCAATGATGGAACAGCCGGGCTTGCGCTGGCGGTCGAACAGGCCGGCGCCGAGCGCGGTGCAGGCGACGTCGACATAGGCGAGTACGACCGGCGTGCCGGCGATCAGCCCGCTGGCATCGGCCGCCGCCTTGGACAGGGCGGCGCTTTGCCTAGTGCCGTCGACGATCGGCGGCAGCAAATGCCGGAGGTCGGCGACGCCGAGCACGTCGAGCACATCGTCGGAGTAATCGCGCGTGCGGAAATCGCCGAAGGTGAAGGTCCCTTCCGAAGGGTCGGTGGCGCGCTCGCCGGTCAGCTTGAAATAGAGCCAGTCCTTGCAATGGAATGCCGTCGCGGCGCTGGCAAGCATTGCCGGCATGTTTCGTTTCATGAAGACGAACTGCGATCCCTGCTGGCAGGCGGCAAGCCCGCTGCCGGTCTTTTCGAAGCGCAGTCGGTCCTCCGGCCGGGCGCGGATCTCCTCGACCTCCCTGGCGGCGCGCGCGTCGAGCCACAGCCAGCCTTTGGCGACTGGCTCGCCGCCCTTGTCGATCAGCCACGTGCCGTCGCCCTGCCCAGTCACCGCTATGGTGATTACCCGGTTAGCGAGGTCCGGCACCTTGTCGGCCAGCTGGCGAAGCGTGACCGCCGTATCGGCCCAGGTGCGCGCCAGGTCCTGTTCGGCGCCACCGCCCGGCAGCGTCTCGTAGCGGTTCGGCAGCGCGGTGGCCGCGATCTGCCGGCCCGCCTTGTCGAAAGCGACGGACTTGATGACAGACGTGCCGGCGTCGATGCCGATCAGCACATCCCGCATCAGGCAAGCTCCATCCCGTGCGAAATCGCCCTGCCGTCCGCCTGGTCGAAGACGTGCAGGTTCTTCGGGTCGATGCTGACATTGATCGGCGCCCCTAGCTCGAGGCGGGTGCGGTCATGCTCGACCAGCACCAGCGAGCCGCCGGCGAAATCGGCGGCGATATGGGTCTGGTCACCAAGCCATTGGTTGGCCGAGACGGTGGCCGGCACGCCGTCCTTCGAGCGGCGTACCGCATAGGGCCTGACGCCGATGACGACGCGCTCGCGGGCAAGCAGTTGGTCGCGCACCGGGCCGCTGAAGGCGTCCTTGTCGTAGTCGAGCGACAAGCCGTCGGGCAGCCTCAGGCTGATCTTGCCGGCGACCGTGCCGACGAAGGCCTCGAAGACATTCATCGGCGGCTCGCCGACGAAGGTGCCGGTGAACAGGTTCGCCGGCCGCCGCTTGATCATGTCGGGCGTGTCGAACTGCTGCAGCACGCCGCCTTCCATCACCGCGATGCGGTCGGCGAGGGCGTTCGCCTCGGTCTGGTCGTGGGTGACGAGGATCGCGGTCAGGCCGCGCTCCTTGATGAAGTGCTTGATACGGCCGCGCAGCACCGCGCGCAGCTGCGGCTCGAGCTGGCCCATCGGCTCGTCGAGCAGGTGCAGGTCGGCGTTGCGGATCAGCGCCCGGCCGAGGCTGGCGCGCTGCTGCTGGCCGCCGGAGATCGAGCTCGGATAGCGCTCGAGGATGTCCTCAATCTCGAGCAACTTGGCGATGCTGGCGACCTTGGCGTCGACATCGCTCTTCGAAAGCCGCGCCGCCTTCAGCGCGAAGGCCATGTTCTCGCGCACGGTGAGCGGCGGATAGAGCGAGTAGCCCTCGAAGGCCATCGCCACGTTGCGCTTGACCGGCGCCAGTGTGTGCACCTTGCGGCCGGCGACGGCGATCTCGCCACGCGAAACCTCCTCGAAGCCAGCGATCATGCGCAGCGTCGAGGTCTTGCCGCAGCCCGACGAGCCGAGCAGCGCCACGATCTCGCCCCTGGCGATCCCGATCGTCAGGTTCTTCACCGCATGCACGCCGCGGTCGATCGGGCCGTAGAATTTGTCGACGCCGGAAATGGTGAGGGCGCTGGCGCTCATGCCGCTTCTCCGCTGCGCAAATTGACGACCCTATTGGCGCCGATGCGCTCGCCGCTCGCATGATCGAACAGCAGCGCGCTCTTGCTGTCGACGGCGATATGCGCCTTGCCCTCGGTCTGGCCCGGCGTTCCAGCCGGGCGCGAGACCAGGATCTCGCGGCCGCGCACGGTACGCACCAAGGTGACGATCTTTTCGTTGAGCGGCGTCTCGGCCTCGACGGTCACCGGAACGGCGCCGGGCGTGGCCTCGCCGACGAAGCTCAGCGCCTCGGGCCGCAGGCCGATGACGCAGTCGCGCCCGACCGCCGCCTCATAGGCGCCGGCGAGATGGACCTGGACGTTCGACAGGCCGACATAGATGCCCTTGGCGTCGCGGGCCGGCTTGACGTCGAGCAAATTGATGGTCGGATCGCCGAACAGCCTGGCGATCTCGACATTGGCCGGCTCGCGATAGATCTGCTCGGGCGTGCCGAGCTGGCGGATGACGCCTTGCGACATCACCGCGATGCGGTTGCCGAGCGCCATCGCCTCCTTGTAGTCCTGGGTGACGTAGACGACGGTCGCGCCGCGGTCATGCAGGAGCCGCGGCAGTTCAAGCCGCATCTCGAAGCGCAGTTTGGCATCGACGTTGCGCAAGGGATCGTCGAGCAGGAGAATTGGCGGCGAGCCGACCAGGGCGCGGGCAAGCGCAGTGCGCTGCTTCTGGCCGTTGGAGAGCGCGCGTGGCTTGTGGCTCAGCACATGGTCGATCTTGAGCAACTTGGCGACGCTCTCGACGCCGGCCTTGATAGTGCCTTGCGAGGAGTGCCTGGCCTCGAGCGGCGTCGCGATGTTGTCGAAGGCGCTCATATGCGGGAACAGCGCGAAATTCTGGAACGCCATGCCGACGCCGCGGAACTCGGCATCGACATCGGTCATGTCCTCGCCGCCGATGAGGATCTTGCCCTCGTCGGGGT
>NZ_RZOJ01000452.1:0-4782 GCF_003998845.1 Mesorhizobium sp. M4A.F.Ca.ET.022.05.2.1
TCATAAAGCCGTAGATTTTCCCTTCTCCCCGTTCACGGGGAGAAGGTGCCCGAAGGGCGGATGAGGGGCGGCGCCGACGGCTCGCGATTGGCCGTGCTGCCGCCGGTCTCTGTCGTCCGCAATTTCGCAAGCTTGGCGCCGCCCCTCACCTGCCTGCCGGCATTCTCTTCCCGTATAATGACGGGGCGAGGAGGGCTAATCACTCCGCCGGCTCGACGTTGGTGTAGGCGGCTTCCTCCAGCTCGCGCTTCAGCCGTGCTTCCTCATGCGTCTTCGGCGTAACGAAGCGGCCGAGCAGCAGATAGGCGACCGGGGTCAGGAACAGGGTCGAGACGGTGGCAAGGCCAAGCCCGCCGACGATCACCCAGCCGAGCGCGATGCGCGCCTCGGCGCCGGCGCCGACGGCCAGCACCAGCGGCACGCCGCCGAGCACGGTGCAGATCATTGTCATCATCACCGGGCGCAGGCGGATGATGGAGGCCTGCTCGATCGCCTCGCGCACGCCGAGCCCGCGATCGCGCAGCTGGTTGGCGAACTCGACGATCAGGATGCCGTTCTTGGCCATGACGCCGACCAGCAGCACCAGGCCGATCTGGCTGTAGGCATTGAGGCTGGTTCCCGAGAGCAGGAGGGCGAAGATCGCGCAGGCGAGGCCCAGCGGCACCGTCGCCATGATAATGATGGCGCTGACGAAGCTTTCGAACTGGGCGGCAAGCACCAGCAGGATGATGACCAGCGCGAAGCCGAAGATGGTGATCATGGCGCTGTTGGTCTCGCCCAGCGTCGCCGCCTCGGCGAGCGGCAGGATGCGGCTGCCCGGCGGCAAGAGCGGCGTGGCAATCTCCTCGGCGCGGCTCAGCGCGTCGCCGAGCGCGAAGTCGCCTGACAGGTTCGAGGTGATAGCGACCGACGGCTGCTGCTGCTCGCGCGTCAGTGATGGCGGCACGGCGCGTTCGGTCAGCGTCGCGATGGTCGACATCGGCAGGAAGCGGCCGTCGCCGGTCTTCAGGAAGATGTTCTCGAGGTCGGTCGGGTCGTTGATCGGGTTGGTCGTCGACACCAGCTTCACGCCATAGCTGCGGTCGGCGATATAGACGTCGACGACGTCGTTGCCGTCGAGCATGGCCTGCAATGTGTCGGCCAGCCCGGTGATGTCGATGCCGAGGTCGGAGGCGCGCTCGCGGTCGATGGCCACGGCCAGCTGGGGCTGGGTCGGGTCGACGGAGAGCCGTGGCGACTGGAAGCGCTGGTCCTTCTGCATCTCGGCGACGACCTTGCCCGCCGCCTCGCCGAGCGCCTTGCGGTCGTTGCCGACCAGCGCGAACTGCAGGCCGTTGCCGGCGCCCCGGATACCAAGGCTGTTGGGCTGCACCGGGAACACCCGCACGCTCGGCACCTGCCTTGTCAATCGGCTGATCTCGGCCACGATCTCCCGCTGGCTGCGCGCGCGTTCGTCCCACGGCGCCAGCGTCATCACCATGAAACCTGAGTTGTAGGCGCCGTTCTGGCCTGCGTTTTCGAAGGTGCTGCGGATCTCGCCGGATTCGCGCAGCGGCTGGATCAGCCTCTCGATCTTCTGCATCTGCTCGGTCGTGTAGTCGAGGCTGACGCCTTGCGGGGCGCTGATGCGCAACAAGACGACGGCGCGGTCCTCGCTCGGCGTCAGCTCCTGGCGGATGGTGCCGAAGAGGGTGAAGGCAATGCCGGCGAAGAGCAGCGCCACCAGCACCACCAGCCACGGCGCGCCGAGGCAGGCATGCAGGCAGCGCCGGTAGGTCGCGTTCAGCGCGCCGCCGATGCGGGCGCCGATGCCCTTGCCGCCTTCATGGTGGAGCGAGGCGCTGGACAGCATGCGCGAGGCGAGCATCGGGCAAAGGGTGAGCGCGACCACGCAGGACAGCAGCACCGACATCGCCAGCACAAAGCCGAATTCGCGAAACAGGCCGCCGGTCTGGCCGGGCAGGAAAGAGATCGGCACGAAGACGGCGACCAGCGTCAGCGTGGTGGCGATGACGGCGAAGAAGACCTCCTGCGCGCCAAGCACGGCCGCCGCGCGCGGCCCCATGCCCTGGTTGCGCCGGCGCACGATGTTTTCGAGCACGACGATGGCGTCATCGACGACGAGTCCGGTGGCCAGCACCAGCGCCAGCAGCGTCAGGATGTTGACCGAAAAGCCGGCGAGATAGATCGCGGCGATGGTGCCGATCATGGCGACCGGCATCGACAGGCCGGGGATCAGCGTTGCGCGCCAGTCGAGCAGGAAGGCGTAAATGACGATCAGCACAATCGAGACAGAGAGCGCCAGCGCGATCTCGACCTCGTGCACGGCGCCGTTGACAAAGACCGCGTCGTCGCTGGTGACCTTGATCGACATTCCCTGTGGCAAGTTCTCCTGCAGCTTGGCGACGGCCGCCCTGACGCCGGTCGAGATGTCCAGCGTGTTCGATTCCGCCTGACGGATGATGCCGAGGCCGATGCCGGTCTTGCCGTCCGAACGCAGCGCCGTCTGGCCGACATCGGGACCGAGCGTGACGGTTGCGACGTCACGGATGCGCGTCTTGCCGGCGATGATGATGTTCTCGAACTCCTCCGGCGTCGTCACGTCGGCCGTGGTGCGCACGATCAGATCCTGGTTGGTGGTGGTGATCGAGCCAGCCGGCGAATCGAAGGCGACCGAGGCGAGCGCGGCCCGGAGATCGGCGACGGTGAAGCCGTGGCTGGCGAGCTTGTTCTGGTCGACGTCGATGCGGAAGATCTTGTCGCGCTCACCGGAAACCTGGACGTCGGCGACGCCCGGGACGGCGGCGAGCTCGTCCTCGATCTGATCCTGGACGATCACCGTCATGTCCTGCACCGACATGGTGTCGGAGGTGACCGCCAGCCGCATCACCGGCTCGGAATTGGCGTCGGCCTTGACGATGCGCGGCGTGTCGGCCGTGTCCGGTATCTGGTTGGAGATGCGGCTGACGGCGTCGCGCACATCGGAGGCGGCGACGTCGAGATCGACGCCGTCGTTGAACTCGATGGTGACACGGCTGTTGCGGAAGGAGGAAGTCGACGAGATAGACTTGACGCCGGAGACGCGCGCGACCGCGCCCTCGATCGTGTCGGTCAGCTCGCGGTCGACGGTCTCGGCTGCGGCGCCCTCGAAGGTGGTGCTGACGGTGATGACGGGACGGTCGACATCCGGCAGTTCACGGATCTCGACGCCATAGAAGGCGGCAAGGCCGGCGACCGCGATCAGTGTGTTCAGCACCAGGGCCATGACCGGCCGGCGGATGAACAGCGCGGTGAAGCCGCTCTCGCTGGCGGTGTTGGCGCCGCCGCTCATGGGCTGTCAGCTTCGGCGGCGCGCTGCTGCTCGCCGGCGATGCGGACCTCGCCGCCCTCGCTGACGCTCTGGGTGCCTTCGGTCACCACCATGTCGCCGCTGACGATCGGCGCGTCGATTAGCACTGTCTCGGTGTTGCGCTGGATGATGCGCACGGGAACGCGTTTGGCCTTGCCGTCCGCGACCGCCCAGACATAGGCGCCGTCGGAACCCCACAGGATGGCCAGCGGGCTAACCGCCGGATAGGAGTCGCCCGGAAATTTCATGCTGATCTGGAACGACATGCCGGCGCGCAGCGAATCCGCCGGGTTGGCGATTGTCGCCTTGACCAGCAGCGTGCGGCTGGCCTCGTCGATATGGTTGTCGATGGCCGAGACGGTGCCGGTGTAGGCTTGGCTCGGATTGGCGATCGGCGTCGCCGACAATTGCGCGCCGACCTTGACGGCGGCAGCGAAGCGCTCGGGCACCAGGAAGTCGACCAGGATCGAGGAGCGATCGTCGAGCGTGGCGATGGCCGACTGGCTGGTCACGTAATTGCCGGCGGAGATCGGCAGGATGCCGACCGTGCCCGAAATTGGGGCCACGATCGAGCGGCGCTGTAGGGCGAGCTCGGCGTCGCGCAGCGCCAGCTTGGCGTTGGCCAGCGCCACTTCCGCATCGGCGACGGCGACCGGCGTCGCGGCATTCGAGGCGCGCAGCGACTTCACCCGGTCGAGCTTGTCCTGAGCGTCCTGCAGGCCGACCTTGGCGCGGTCCTCGGCAATCACCTCGGTGTCGGAATCGAGGGTGGCGATGACCTGGCCCTTGTCGACATGGGTTCCGGAGGCGACCAGAAATTCGACGAGACGGCCGGAACTGTAAGGGTTGACCGTGACCGAGGCGTTGGCTCGGCCGGTGCCGATCGCCTGCAGGCGGTCGTTGATGGTGGCCGTGCTCGCCGGCAACGCGACGACATTCGCCGGTTGTCGGTTGCTGTCGCGGCTGCTTGCCTGCTTCGCCGCGTCGACGGCGCCGGTCGTCTGTGCCGATGTTGCGGCGTCGGCCCATTCGATACCCCAGCGTGCCAGCACCTCATGCGCGCCCGGGAAAAAACGTACCCAGGCGGCCGCGGCGGCCACCAGGATCACAAGCGCAAAAACGATCTGTTTCCAGGCGGCCATCGGCACTCCGGTCGGCAAAACGTCTACAGGTTTCCCCAAGCAAAAAACGCAGCAACGCACCCCGGCAATGTGCGAAGCCACGCGATATCATGGCTTTATGGCAATTCTGCCGCTGCCATGCACATTAAATCTGCGTAACGTTGGCGGGCCGCCGGCACGGATACCGGGAGGTCAGCGCAAGCCTTCCAACTCGCGGATGCGCTTGGCGCCGTCGGCCTCAAGCTGCCTTGTGACGGCGCCAAGCGCATCCGCGAGTTGGAAGGCTTGCGCTGACCTCCCGGTATCCGTGCC
>NZ_RZOJ01000453.1:0-4781 GCF_003998845.1 Mesorhizobium sp. M4A.F.Ca.ET.022.05.2.1
GAACGACTGCGCGCCCTGGACCGATGTCGGTTTCGTCAACTGCGCGCGCAGGGCGGAAGAGATCATCTTCCGCAAGGAGCTTGAATTGCTGGGCAGTCGCATGCCCGGCCTGTCGCTCGGCTTCATGATCGAGGAACGCTCCATCCGCGAGGGCTGGTTCGGTCACATGGGGCGGATCGACGCCATAAGGCTTCCGCTTCTGGCACCTGACTACCGCGAGCGGGAAATCTTCTGCTGCGGCCCCGACCCGTTCATGCGCGCCGTCCGGCAGATGCTGGAGGCCGCCGGCTTCGACATGGCCAAATACCACCAGGAAAGCTTTGCCGCGCCGGTGGTGGAGGAAGTGCCGGCGCCGTTCGCGCTGCCGACCGACGGCGGCATCGAGATGCCCGTCGAGGCCGCGACGCCGGTTCGCTTTTCACTTTCCGATGTCGATGCCGAATGCATCGCCGGGCAAACCGTGCTGCAGACGGCGCGCGCCTCTGGCGTCAGGATCCCGGCCGCCTGCGAATTCGGCCTGTGCGGCACCTGCAAGGTGAAGAAGGTGTCCGGCGAGGTCGAGATGAGTCACAATGGCGGCATCCTCGATCACGAGATCGCCGACGGCTTCATTCTCGCCTGCTGCTCGAGGCCGATGACGGCGCTGGAAATCGAGGCCTGATCCACCCTATAGAACCCCAAAAGTGGCAGGCGTCTCGCTGTGTTCATCGTCTTGCCAAGCTGGAACCGAGTGTTTACAGGCGTTCCTCGGGGGGAGCACCGCGGTACCGCGGTTGCTTGAGCTATGAAGTGGGGCAAGAACAATGCGGGCAGCGGATGTCTACGCTGTTGCGAGCAAGGATATCGTTTTTGAATCCTTCGACGGCGAAGCCGTCGTGCTTGATCTCGCGAGCGGAAGGTATTTCGGTTTCTCCGATACGGGCAGCCGTATCTGGCAAGCGCTGTCGTTGGGCGTGCCGGCCCCGGTGCTGGTCGGACTGGCCGCGGGAACGGCGACGATAGGATTGGTCGAACTCGAAAGCTTCATCGCGCAGCTCATCGATTTCGGCCTGCTGGCGCCAGCCCCGGATGCGTCGGCGCAGCCGCTGCCGAGCGGGCTGCCGGCCGAGCTTGCCGCGTCCCGCGAACCCCTGAAGGTTGACGTCCACGACGATCTTGCCGATCTCATCATGGTCGATCCGATCCATGAGGTCGAGGAACCCTTGGGCTGGCCCGCGGTCAAGCACGCGTCGTGAGACATCCGGGAGCGGCCGATCGCATTGGCGACGGTGCGCGGGAACAGGCCATGTCGCAGGTCACCCTCGGAAGCTTGCCGGACTATGCCCGCCAGGTTTTGGCCATGGCCGAGAGTGCGGCCGCCAGCTATTCCGTCACGCGGGATGTCCGTTTGCCCCGGTTGGACATGGCTGTCCATCTCACGCCCGGCCCCTTCGCGGATGCCATCGACCGCGGCCTTGTTCCGGCCGGCGGTGATCGGCAAGCGTCGGGCGTATGCCGCATCCTCATCGCCCATCCAGGCATCGGTAACATCGCCGCTCCGGCGAAATGGGGCGAGGCGCAGTTCGCCCCGCACGCCTTTGCCTCCCGGCTTGCCGACGCCGGGCTGCGCGGCTGCTACTTCCACGACCTCGACTTTTGGCAGGTATACGATCCCAAGCGCCGTGTCGGCGCGCAATTGATGCGCTCCGCCGACGGCTTTCCGCCCTGGGAGCCGGGCGCGCCGCTGCGCGCCTTTCTGCATTGGGACTATGCGGCGCGCGGCATGCGGCTTGCGCATGCCGGCACGCTGGGCATCGGCGGCAAGGGCATCCTGCTTGCCGGCGCCGGTGGAGCAGGAAAATCGGGAACCGTCGTCGCCGGCCTGCTCAACGGCCTGGACAGCGTCGGCGACGACTATGTGCTTATCGACAGGACGGATGAGGGGGTAAGGGCGTATCCGCTGTTTTCCACCCTCAAGCAGGATCCCGAGGGTTTCGAACGGCTTGGCCTCAGGCAGCGGCTGAAATCCTATGGTCCGCTGAACTGGCAGGGCAAGCATCCGTTCCGCATCGATGACGTCGCGCCCCGGCCGCTGCCGGCAAGTCTGGACATCGCAGCGCTGGTGGTGCCACATATCGGCGGTGGTGGGACAAGCTCGGTCATGCCCTTGTCGCGCAAGGACGCCATGATTGCGTTGGCGCCGTCCGGCATCGCTCAGATGCCTGGCGAGCGCGAAGGCGGCTTTCGCTTTTTCAGCGATCTTACCCGCCTTTTGCCATGCTACCGTCTGGCGCTGGGGACGCGCCCGGAGGAAATCGCTGCCACGGTTTCCGGGTTTCTCGCGCGAGGCTCCGCATGAAGCTGAGCGTGATTATGCCAGTCCATAACCGCGAGAAGTATGTCGGCGCTGCGCTGCGCTCGCTGCTCAGGCAGCGCGACGGTGCCGATCTCGACATCATCGTCATCGACGACGGCTCGATCGACGGCTCGGTTGAGGTGGTGCGCTCGATGATGAGCGAAGCATCCTGCATCCGCCTTTTCCAGCAGCCCAATATGGGCGTCACCAAGGCGCGCAACGCCGGCCTCCGGCAGCTCCTGCCACAGACCGGCTTTGTCTCCTTCCTCGATTCGGACGACATCTCGCCGGCCGGCCGCTTCAAGGACGATTTGGCGCTTTTCGAAACCGATCCCGGTCTCGATCTGACCTATTCGCTGATGACCCTGGCCGACAATCTGGACGACGAGACGCTGGAGCCGGCGGCCGACAGCCACTGCGTGACCGTGCGCGGAATCCATCTGTCGGCCGGGATATTCACGCGCCGGCTTGTCGATCGGATCGGTGACTTCGACACCGATTTCAGCCAGGCCGAAGACACCGACTACCTGCTGCGCACTTTCGAGAGCGGCCCGAACTATGTCATGCCCGATACGGTGGGGCTCTATTACAGGCGCCATCCCGGCAACATGACCAGGGAGCCTGATATTCCCCGTCGCGAGTTCATGCGCGCGCTCCACAAATCGATGAAGCGGCGCCGGGCCGACCCGTCGCTGTGTGCGATCGACAAGATCTTTGAGGTCAAGGATCTCGCGGATTGGCGGTTCATGTGATGGCTGGCTACGGCGTCGTCATTCCGGCCTTCAACGCGGCCGCCACCATTGCCGATACGCTGCGCTCGGTGGCCGCACAGACGATCGCCGCCGACGCCGTCGTGGTCGTCGACGACGGTTCGACCGATGATCTCGAGGCGGCGATCGCCATTGCGGACATCCCCGTCAGGCTGCTGCGCCAGGACAACGCCGGCCCCGGCAACGCGACGACCAGGGGCATGGCGGCGCTGTCGACGCCGTTTATCGCGACGCTCGACGCTGATGACCTGTGGCTGCCGACCAAGATCGAATTGCAGCTCGCGCATCTTGAACGATCTCCGCGAACGGCGGGCGTTTTCGCCCATGCCCGCAATTTCCGCCAGGACCGGCCCGATCTGCCGGAGGCGGGCACGACGCCCGGCTGGTTTCGCACGACGATGGTGATCCGCCGCGAGGTAGCCGAGGCGGTCGGGCCGATCGTCGATCCGCCGGGTGGCCGCGGCGAGATGATCGACTGGATCGCCAGGGCGCGCGAGGCGGGCTTCGTGCTCGACATGCTGGACGAGGTGCTGGCGCTCAGGCGCATCAGGCCCGGCAGCCTGTCCTATGGGCGCGACGCGCGCGACCGCGGCTATCTGGAGGTGGTCCGCGCCGCCATGCTGCGCCGCGCGCAGAACAGACCGGGCTCCGGCTGATGGCCAGGATACGTTCCATCGGCCGTCGCTTTCCCGACTATGGCTGGTCCTGGCCGACCGGCAAGCTCGACCAGTTGCTCAAGGCCGCGCTCCTGCCCGACGAGGACGCGGCCAGCCCGCACGCGGCGCGCTGGCTGGACGAAAACGATATCGACCTCGTCTCCTTCCGGGAGCACCGGCTGCTCGCCGCGATTTCCGACCGCTTCGGCCGCAAGCTCGCCGCCCATCCCGCCTATCCGCGTCTTGTCGGGCTGCAGAAGATGCTGTGGACCAAGTCGCGCCTGGCCATGCGCGAAGCCGAGCCGGCGCTGAAGGCAATGGTGGAGGCGGGCGCGCCGGTCATGCTGATCAAGGGCGCCAGCCGCATCGCCGTGAATGCCTCCGCGCAGCGTGGCCGCGTGGCGCACGACATCGACATATTGGTGCGCCCTCAGCACATGCGGGTTGCCTTCGACGTGCTGCGCGATCGCGACTGGCAGATCGCCAGTGGCGTCAGCCCGTCCTATCTTAGGACACGGCTGGCATCGCTGCGCTCGATGAATTTCTTCAAGGGCAATTTCGGCGACATCGACCTGCACCAGCTCGCCTATGACGGATCGCAGCAAAGCGCCGAGGATGACCTGGCGATCTGGCGGCGGGCGATCGCGGCGGAATTCAGCGGTGTCGGCGTCTTCGTGCCGTCGCCCGCCGACCGCATCGCGCTCGCCATCGCGCATGGTGGGCTCGATGCCCACACCCACAGCGACTGGCTCGTCGATTGCGCGGTGGCCATCCGCGGCGGCGACGCCGACTGGGATGTGTTCCTCGACGTGATCGCCAGGCGCGGCCTCGCCGTCGCCGCTGCGGTGGCGCTCTCCTATCTCGCGCTCGAGATCGGCATTCCGGTGCCTGAAACGGTGCTCGCCAGCACGATCGGCATGGCCGACCGCTCCGGCCTGTCGCGGCTGTCCTCAGTGCTGCAGGCCAAGCCGCGCACCGATTTCGGCGGGCTTACCTGGCTGTCGCGCGGCTTTGCCAAGC
>NZ_RZOJ01000454.1:0-4778 GCF_003998845.1 Mesorhizobium sp. M4A.F.Ca.ET.022.05.2.1
AGACGAACAGCGGCGCGGTGCCGGCCGGCTCGTTCGGCGCCCAGTCGCCTCGCTTGTTGCGCGTGCCGTATTGCAAGTCGTCCATGGCTGATCTCACAGGCCCCGGTTTCACAAAGTTTGAGAGAGGGTGAGGAAGCGGTCGTAGGCGGCATCGTCCATGTCCACCTGGTGCTTCGCTTCCGGGTAGCTGCCGCCGGCGACGTCGCGGCCGAAGGCGCGGAAGGCGGCGATGCGCTTTTCCTGCAGCTCGGCCTCCAGCGTGAGGAAGTCGGCATAGCGCTTGGCGTGGCGCGGATAGTGGCCGGCATGGGTGCCGAGCACATCGCTGGAGAACAGATACTGCGTGTCGCAGGCGCTGCCGCAGCCCATGCCCATGGTGATCAGCGGCGTCGAGCGGGTGATGTGCTCGGCGAGCCTGACAGGCACCACTTCGACCTCGACGCAGGCCGCACCCGCATTCTCGATGTCCCTTACCGCGCGCAGCACCTTGAAGGCTTCTTCCGCCGTGCGCCCGACAGCGCGGAAATTCGTCCAGGTGGCGCGGTTCGGCACCAGGCCGACATGGCCGGTGACCGGGATGCCTTCTGCCGCCATAGCCTCGATGAAGCGCGGCGAATGCGAGCAATAGACCGCATCGGCGCCGCGCTTCATCATGGCGAAGCCAAGCCGCACCGCCTCATCGGGCGAGGCGACCGCGCCGTGCGGCATGCCGACGGAGAGGAAGGCGAAGGGTGCCGCCTGGCGGATCAATTCCAGATTGTGGTCGGGCTCGCAGGACAGGATGACGATGTCGCAGGCTACCGCGGCGGCCGCTTCGGCCGGCGTGTCGACATGCAGTTGCAGCCATTTGCGGCTGCCCTTCTGGCTTTGCAGGTCGCTGACTGTCAGCCGTCTCGTCACCAATGCATCCTCCCGTTCGCGGGCGGACGACCGCAGGTGGGAAAGAGCCCCCTCACCCGGATTGCCTGCCGATCTGTGAAGGACAGATCGGAGCCATCCGACCTCTCCCAAAAGGGAGAGGGAGATCATCGCCGCCGGCGCCCGCTTCTTCTCCGAAACGGCCAAAGCTGCGGACGAAGCGACCGGATGAGGGGGCGAACTTCACATGCCATCGCCCTTCCGTTCACGGGCGAGTTAGCACCGTGACGGCGGCGAAGGCTCGCGGTTCCTTGATCAAATCAGATCAAAGGTTCTCGGCGGTGAAGGTGACGAAGCGGATCGGCGGATTGTCGACCGGCAGGTCGTGCAGGTTCAGCGCCGCGAGCACAAGGTCGATGGCGCGGCGCGCCTGTGCTTCCGGCGACTGGTCGAGAACGACGTCCATCGTGCCCTCGCGCAAGGCGCGCGTGCTGCGCTCGGTCAATTCGTGACCGACGAAGAAGATCTGGCGGCCCCTGCCGTGGCGCCGCAGCACCTCGTTCAGCGCCGTGTTGGCGCCGCCGGCATTGTAGAGCCCGGCAAGGTCGGGCCAACGCACAAACGCCTCGTGCAGTTGCTCTGCGTTGCGGTCGCCATCGTCGAAGCCGAACAGCGCCGCCACCGGTTCGAACCCGTCGCCGGTCTCCATCAGATAATCGAAGAAGCCGCGCACGCGGTCGCGGTGGACGCGGTAGATCTGGCTGTGGCAGATGGCGACGACCTTGCCCGGCCGACGCTGCATGCGCGCCATCAGCAGGCCGGCCGTACGGCCAGCGGCGTAATTGTCGATGCCGACATAGGTGCTCCGGGTGCCCGATATCTGGGTGACGATCTGCACCGTCGGGATGTTGTCCGCCTCGAGTTTGCGGAGCGCCGCACTCACCAGCGGATGGTCCGGCACGGCGAGGATCAGCCCGGCGCGGCGCATCTCCGCATCGAGGATCCGCGCGGCGATCTCTGCGGGGTTCGCCTCATCGAGGAAGGTGCGGTGAACCGCAATCGAGCGGTCAAGCGTGGCGGCGATGCGCTCGAAGGCACGCGAGAGCCGCGCGAAGAAGGTGGCGTCCGGCCTGACCAGGATCACTTCGATGCGGATGACGCCGCGATGCGCCTCGGGCAGCCGGCGCGGATAGTCGAGCAAACGCGCCGCCGCCACCACCTTCTCGACGGTCTCGGGCCGCACTCCGCCCCTGCCGTTCAGCACGCGCTCGACGGTTGCCGTGCCGACGCCGGCACGGCGGGCGATCTCGAGGAATGTGGGCTTTGGAATGGCGAGGCTCCCCGCTGCAGCGACGCGAAGCCTAATCCTTCCGCCCTTGCGGGAGAAGGTGCCGTTCCATCAGCGAATGCCAATTGACAGCCCAATGGAAACGGCGCTGATTGGCGCTCGCGGAAATTGCGCCAGACGGGCGATTTCGACCCGTCGGGCATCACCCCCGGGAGGGTCTGAAATGCCAACGATCATCGGCCATCACAACATCACGAAAGGCGCCAAGCACTGGCTGACATCGCCGAAGCGCAAGGAGATTTTCGGCGCGCTCGGGATCACCAACATCCGCACCTTCGTCGATCCGCAGAACCCGAACCGGGTGGCGCTGATGATGGACGTCCCAGACATGGACAAGCTGGCGGTCCTGATGCAGAGCAAGGCAGCCGCCGATGCCATGGAGTTCGACGGCGTCGTACCGGAATCGCTGGTGATCCTGGTGGAAGAAAAGGGATAGCCGCGACGCGCCCTGGCTTCGAGCGCGTTCATCGGCCCCAGAATGTCTTGCTGAACTCGGCGTGGCTCTTCAACAGCGTCAGGGCGATAGAGTTGATCGGCGACATGGCATTGTTTGCCGGGCCGACATTTCGGTCGCATGGCCGCCGGATCAGGAAGAAAGTGCGTCCGACGCCCGCGACCAGCATTGCGGCAGGGGTCATGGCGGCCCACAGATCGAGCCGGCGCACGACGGATGCCCGGTCGGCTTGTTGCTTTGCGAGGTAGCGGGCCAGGGCGATGTCGTGACGCTGCAGGGCACCATACCCTTGCTGATCGTTCCAGGGATCGTCATGCCAGATGGGCCATTCGGTCAAAGCGGGATGTCGCATGGTATCCTCCTGAAAGAGCTTCAGGGCGGACAGCCTCCCCGAGCGCCGTGAGGAATGCGTGGCAACCAGCGTGATGGAATCGTGAAAAACGCCGCGCCGGCCCAATAACAGTTGAAATAGAGTGAGCTAAGCGAAAGGATTGCCCTCACATCGTGGCTGTGGCGGATCCGATGACCGGACCTCACCTCTATCTGCTGGGTGGTTTCGACTTTGCCGGCGTCGGGGCGGCGGCCCCGGCCTTCAGCCGCAAGGCACGCGCGATGGTGGCTTATCTTGCCTTGCAGGCGGGACAAGCCCAATCGCGCGAGAAGCTGGCTGCCCTGCTCTGGAGCCTGCACGGTGAAACGCAGGCGCGAATGAGCCTCAGGCAAGCCGTGTCGGCCGTCCGGAAGGCAATGCAAAGGTCGGGCGGCGGGCGCTTTCTGACCGAGGGGGCCAACATTGCGCTTCACCTCGATGACTTCGATTTCGACGTCGCTCGTTTCGAGGCGCTGGCTACAAGCGGCTCGATCGAGGATCTGGAGCAGGCGCTTGTGGTCTATCGCGGCGACCTTCTCGACGGCCACGGCCTGAAGGAGGAGCCGTTCGAGGACTGGCTGCGGGTCGAGCGCGAGCGCCTGCGGATGATGGCCGTTGCGGCGCTGGACAGGTTGGTCACGCAATACGGCACGGCAAACGACTTTGCATCCTGCGCGCGCGCGGCGGCGCGGCTGCTCGCCATGGAGCCGCTGCGTGAAGACATCCATCGCGCCCTGATGCGCTCCTATGCTGCCCAGGGCCGGATCAATCTCGCGCTGAAACAGTACGAGCTTTGCCGCGACGCGCTGGAGCGCGGTCTCGCCTTGGCTCCTGAACCGGAAACCCGCCAATTGTACGAGACGTTGCGGGCGCGGCGAACGACATCGGCGTCCCATCATTCGCCGCAGATTCCGGCGACCGGGACGGAGGGCAGCGTGCCCATCGCTGCGCCAACCCACTACGTCAAATCGGCAGGGATCAATATTGCCTACCAGATGACCGGCGACGGGCCGGTCGATCTGCTCTACGTCCAGGGATGGGTCTCCAACCTCGATCTTGCCTGGGGATCGCCGCGCTACGCCCATGTGCTCAGGCGGCTCGGAACCTTCTCGCGCCTGATCCGCATCGACAAGCGCGGCACCGGTCTGTCCGACCGCAATGTCGGCCCGCCGACGCTGGAGGAGCGGATGGAAGACGTACGCGCCGTTCTGGATGCGGTCGGCTCGAAGCGCACGGTGCTGTTCGGAAGCTCCGAGGGCGGGCCGATGTGCATGCTGTTCGCCGCCACCTATCCGGAGCGCACGGCGGCGCTGGTGCTCAACGGAACCTATGCCAGGGGCACATGGTCGAAGGATTATCCCTGGGCGAGAACCGCCGAGCAGGTGGACGAGGACCTGGCCTCCGTCGAGCGGCAGTGGGGCAAGCCCGCCGAACTGCTCAACGCCGCGCCCTCCCTGTCCGAAGACAGCAGCGAGCGCGAATGGTTTGCCGCCTATCTCAGGAATTCGGCCTCGCCCGCCGATGCGATCGCGCTCTGGCGCTGGGGCACAGAAATCGACGTTCGCGATATCCTGCCCGCCATCCATGTTCCGACGCTGGTCATCCAAAGGACGGGCGACCGCTGGGTAAGGCCGGAAGAAGGACACTACCTGGCAAGGCAAATCGAAGGCGCCAGATATCTCGAGTTGGCCGGCAGGGACCATTTGATCTGGGGCGAGGACTGCGACCGCCTGGTCGACGAGATCAGA
>NZ_RZOJ01000455.1:0-4775 GCF_003998845.1 Mesorhizobium sp. M4A.F.Ca.ET.022.05.2.1
GCGCATGGCAACGCGCTCTATCTCGGCGAACGCGAATGCTCGATCCAGCGCCGCAACCAGAAGGTGGTCGAGGAGGCGCCGTCGCCGTTCCTCGACGCCAAAACCCGCAAGGCGATGGGCGAGCAGGCAGTGGCCCTGGCCAGGGCCGTCGACTACCAGAGCGCCGGCACGGTGGAATTCATCGTCGACAGCGAGAAAAACTTCTATTTCCTTGAAATGAACACGCGATTGCAGGTCGAGCACCCGGTGACCGAACTCGTCACCGGCATCGACCTGGTCGAGCAGATGATCCGTGTCGCCGGCGGCGAGAAGCTCGCGATCAAACAGGGCGATGTGAAGCTCAACGGCTGGGCGGTGGAAAGCCGCCTCTATGCCGAAGACCCGTACCGCAATTTCCTGCCTTCCATCGGCCGGCTGACACGCTACCGGCCGCCGGAGGAGGGGACGTTCGGCGATATCGTCATCCGCAACGATACCGGGGTCACCGAGGGCTCCGAGATCTCGATGTTCTACGATCCGATGGTGGCCAAGCTTTGCACCTGGGCGCCGACGCGGCGCGAGGCGATCGACGCCATGTCGGAGGCGCTCGACAGTTTCGTCGTCGACGGCATCGAGCACAACATTCCGTTCCTGGCGGCGCTGATGCAGCATCCGCGCTGGCGCGAGGGGCGGCTGTCGACCGGCTTCATCGCCGAGGAATATCCGCACGGATTCGCGCCGATCACGCCGAACGACGAAGAAAAGGCGGTGCTGGCGGCGGTCGCCACGGCGATGGAGCTGCTGCGCCGCGACCGGCTCGACCGGCTGAGCGGACGGCTGGCGCCGCATTCGGGCATCCTCAAGCGGGACTGGGTGGTCAAGATCGGCGCCGACTACCTTTCGGCCGCCATCCTCGAAGGCATGGTCTCGATCCCGATGGAAGTCGATCTGTCGATCGATGGCGGCAAACCGCTGACGGTAGCGTCCGACTGGCGGCCGGGCGATCTCATCTGGCGCGGCACGGTCGGCGGCAACGCGGTCGCGGCACAGGTCCGGCCGGCGCTGAACGGCTTGCGCATCGCCTGGAAAGGCATGTCGGTGACGGCCCAGGCCATGCTGCCGCGTATCGCCGAACTCGAAAGGCTGATGCCGGAAAAGCTGCCGCCGGACACGTCGAAGATGCTGCTTTGCCCGATGCCGGGCCTGGTCGTGTCGATCGCAGTCGCCGAGGGCCAGGAGGTCAAGGCCGGCGAGACGCTGGCCGTGGTCGAGGCGATGAAGATGGAGAACGTGCTGCGCGCCGAACGCGACCTCACCGTGTCCAAGCTCAACGCCAAGCCCGGCGACAGTCTAGCCGTCGACGCGGTGATCATGGAATTCGCCTGACCTGTGCACAGGAGATCCCTGGACTCGCATCCCGCGCTCCCGGACAATACATCTGCACCGATTGTTGAGTCCCTTCGAGCGACGCGAGCCCCATGGCGGATGAACGACTTCCACGCGACCCGTTGCTGCGCGAAGCAGCGGTAAAGGACGCGCGTCCGGAAACGCCGGCGCGGCCGTTCATCCATCTGCGCGTGCACTCGGCCTATTCGCTGCTCGAAGGTGCCCTGCAACTCGGCGCCATCGTCGGCCATGCGGTCAAGGACGAGTGCCCGGCGATCGCCGTCACCGACACCAACAATCTGTTCGGGGCGCTGGAGTTCGCGCAGAAGGCGGTGAAGGACGGCATCCAGCCGATCATCGGCTGCCAGATCGATCTCGCCTTTTCCGGCGAAGCGGGCGATGCGCAGCGCGACCGCCGCCGCCAGGGGCCGGAGATGCACCCGATCGTGCTGATCGCCGCCACCGAGGCCGGCTACGCCAATCTGGTCAGGCTGATCAGTCGGGTCTACCTGGAAACGCCGCCCGGCGAGCCGGTGCACCTGACCAGCGCGATGCTCGAGGGACAATCCGACGGCTTGATCTGCCTGACCGGCGGTCCGCGCGGCCCGATCGGCCGCGCCCTGAAGGAGGACCGTCGCGACCTCGCCGAGCAGCGGCTGCTGACGCTGAAGGCGATGTTCGGCGACCGGCTCTACGTCGAGCTGGAGCGGGTCCAGGGCTACGACCGCATGATCGAGAAATCGACGGTCGACCTTGCCTACAGCCACGATCTGCCGCTGGTCGCCACGAACGAGGCGTTCTTTTCCAGGCGCGACGACTATGAGGCGCATGACGCGCTGGTCGCCATCGCCGAGGGTTCGGTGGTCGCCGCCGACAATCGCCGGCGGCTCTCGCCGGACAATTTCCTGCGCAGCCAGGCGGAGATGGCGAAGCTGTTCTCCGACCTGCCGGAAGCGATCGACAACACGGTCGAGATCGCGCTGCGCTGTTCCTACTATCCGAAGAACCGCAGCCCGATCCTGCCGCGCTTCACCGGCGGCGATATCGCCGATAAGGACGCGGCGGAGAAGGCGGAGGCGGCCGAGCTCGCCCGCCAGGCGCGCGAGGGGCTGGAGGCGCGGCTGGCCGCGCACGGACCGACGCCGGGCTATACGGTCGAGCAATATCGCGAGCGGCTCGATTTCGAGCTGGGCATCATCGAGAAGATGAAATTCCCGGGCTACTTCCTGATCGTTGCCGACTTCATCAAATGGGCGAAGTCGCAAGGCATTCCGGTCGGGCCGGGACGCGGTTCGGGCGCCGGTTCGCTGGTCGCCTATTCGACGACCATCACCGATATCGACCCGCTGCGCTTTTCGCTGCTGTTCGAGCGCTTCCTCAATCCCGATCGCGTCTCGATGCCGGACTTCGACATCGACTTCTGCCAGGATCGTCGCGAGGAGGTGATCCGCTACGTCCAGCAGAAATACGGCCGCGACCAGGTCGGGCAGATCATCACCTTCGGTACGCTGCAGGCGCGCGCCGTGCTGCGCGACGTCGGCCGCGTGCTGCAGATGCCTTATGGCCAGGTCGACAAGCTGTCCAAGATGGTGCCGCAGAATCCGGCCAATCCGGTCAAGCTGGCGGACGCCATCGCCAACGAGCCGCGCTTCGCCGAAGAGGCGGAGAAGGAGCCGATCGTCCAGACGCTGCTCGATACCGCGCAGAAGCTCGAAGGCCTCTATCGTCACGCCTCGACGCATGCCGCCGGCATCGTCATCGGCGACAGGCCTTTGTCGGAACTGGTGCCGATGTACCGCGATCCGCGCTCGGACATGCCGGTCACCCAGTTCAACATGAAATATGTCGAGCAGGCCGGGCTGGTGAAGTTCGACTTCCTCGGCTTGAAGACGCTGACGGTGCTGGAGACAGCGGTGAAGCTGATCCGCCGTCGCGGCATCGACATCGATCTGGCGACGATCCCGCTCGACGATCCCGATACCTACGCCATGCTGTCGCGCGGCGAGGTGGTCGGCGTGTTCCAGGTGGAAAGCGCCGGCATGCGCAAGGCGCTGATCGGCATGCGGCCGGACTGCATCGAGGACATCATCGCGCTGGTGGCGCTCTACCGCCCCGGCCCGATGGAGAACATCCCGACCTACAACGCCCGCAAGCATGGCGAGGAGGAGATGGCCTCGATCCATCCCAAGATCGACCATCTGGTGAAGGAGACGCAGGGCGTCATCGTCTACCAGGAACAGGTGATGCAGATCGCGCAGGAGCTTTCCGGCTATTCGCTCGGCGAAGCCGACCTTCTGCGCCGCGCCATGGGCAAGAAGATCCGCGCCGAGATGGACAAGCAGCGCGAGCGCTTCGTCACGGGCGCGGTCGAGCGCGGCGTCGGCAAGCCGCAGGCCGACTTCATCTTCGATCTTTTGGCGAAGTTCGCCGACTACGGCTTCAACAAGTCGCACGCGGCGGCCTACGCGGTCGTCTCCTACCAGACTGCCTACCTCAAGGCGCACTATCCGGTGGAATTCCTCGCGGCGTCGATGACGCTCGACATGGGCAACACCGACAAACTGGCCGATTTCCGCCAGGATGCGCTGCGCCTCGGCATCGAGGTGGTGGCGCCATCGGTGATGTCGAGCTTCCGCCCCTTCGAGGTCGGCCAGAACAAGATTTTCTATTCGCTGGCCGCGCTCAAAGGCGTCGGCGACGCGGCGGTCGAGCATATCGTCGCCATGCGCGGCGAAAAGCCGTTCAAGAGCCTCGCCGATTTCTGCGAAAGGGTCGATCCGAAGATCGTCGGCAAGCGCGTCTTCGAAAGCCTCATCATGGCCGGCGCGCTGGACTGCTTCGGCCATGACCGCGCTGCCATGATGGCCGGCGTCGAGCGGATGATGGGGCTGGCCTCGCTGGCGCAGCAGAATGCCGTCTCCGGCCAGGCCGACATATTCGGCGCCTCGCTCGGCGCGCAGTCGCAGGCGCTCAACCTGCCGGCGACCGAACCTTGGCTGGCCGCTGACCGGCTGCATCGCGAGTTCCAGGTGGTCGGCTTCTATCTCTCGGCGCACCCGCTCGACGAGTACAAGGCGGCGCTGCAGAAGATGCGGGTGCAGAACTGGGCGGAGTTCTCGGCCGCGGTCAAGCGCGGTGCTGCCGCCGGTCGCCTCGCCGGCACCGTCACCACCAAGCAGGAGCGCAAGACCCGCACCGGCAACAAGATGGGCGTCGTGCAGTTCTCCGACACGACCGGACAGTACGAGGCGGTGCTGTTCTCCGAAGGCCTGGCGCAATTTCGCGATATGCTGGAGCCCGGCCGCTCGGTGGTGATCACTGTTTCGGCCGAAGACAGGCCGGAGGGCATCAATCTGCGAATCCAGACGGTGCAGTCGCTGGAAGATGAGGCAAGCCGCATCCAGAAGGCG
>NZ_RZOJ01000456.1:0-4742 GCF_003998845.1 Mesorhizobium sp. M4A.F.Ca.ET.022.05.2.1
GAGGAAGTGCGTCATGCCGACGATGACGCCGAATTCGTTGCGCACCAGCGCCAGCGGCTCGGAGATGAAGCCGATCGATTGCAGCCAGGTGTTGATCAGGCCGCGGTTGGAGAGCAGCGCCACCCAGCCGAAGGCGCGCGTCAGCACCGAGATCCAGAACGGCACCAGGATGCAGAACTCGGCAATCACGCGCTGCACCGGGCTGCCGCGCACCCACACCACGGTGATGGCATAGGCGGCGGTGACCGACACCAGCGTGACGATGAGCGCGATGCGCAACGTGCGGATGAACACCGACTGCACCAGCGGGTCGGTCGCGAGCGCGCTATATTGGTCGAGCCCCGGCGTCGGCAAGGTGAAGCTCCACTTCACCACGCCGAGGAACGGCCAGGCATACGCAAGGACCAGGAACAGGAGCAGCGGCGCCATCAACAGCGCCGCGCCTGTCCTGTCGGAGAGGGTGCCTCTCATGTCGGATGATCGTCTCCGCCGGTCAGGCGGAGATGATCTTGGTGTATTCGTCGAGCGCCGCGCCGTAGTTCTTGGCGTACCACTCCATGTCGAGCGCTATCTGCTTCTTCATGTTCTCGGGGTCGACCGGGTTGATGCGCTTCTTGTCGGCGGGGATCAGCGCGTCGGCGGCCGGATCGGCCGGGCCCTGTCCGAGCTTGTCGAACATGACCAGCTGCTTTTCCGGGTCCTGCGCGCTGGCGATGAACTTCATCGCAGCGTCCTTGCCGCCGGGATTGTTCTTGAGCACCGCGAGCGCGCCGGGCGAGATCAGGCCTTGGTCCCAGATGAACTTGATCTTGCCGCCGGAGTCCTGCTCGATCAGCGAGGCGCGCGTCGACCACACGATCGCCATCGAAGCTTCGCCGTTGAGCAGCACGCTCTGGCTCTCGGCGCCGCCGCCCCAATAGGCGACAACGTTCTCCTTGAAGGCGGCGATCTTGTCATGCGCCCGCTTTAGATCGAGCGGGTAGAGCGAAGCCGGCGCGATGCCGTCGGCGAGAAGTGCGGCCTCCCAGCTCGACACGCCCCATTTGTAGAGCGAGCGCTTGCCGGGGAATTTCTTCACGTCGAAGAAATCGGCCATGCCGGTCGGCGCGTCGCTGCCGTATTTCTCCGAGTCGTATGCGATCACATAGGAAAAGAAATAGGTCGAGGCGGCGTATTCCCAGCCGAAACCCTCGCGCATCTTCTTCTTGTCGACGACCGTGTAGTCGATCGGCTCGAGCATGCCTTGCGCGCCCAGCGTGATCGCCGAGAACGGATCGACGTCGACGAGGTCCCAGGTCGGGGCGCCGCTCTTGAACTGCGCCGCGATCGCGCCTTCGGTCGGGCCCGAGCCGTCCATCTTGACGGTGATGCCGGTATCCTTGGTGAAGGCCTGGCCGTAGGCGGCGTCATAGGCGGTGATGGCGTCACCGCCCCAGTTCACCAGCACCAGTTCCTTCGCCGCGGCGAAGGCGCCGGTCGAGCGCATGAGCAGCGGCGTGCCGGCCAGCACGAGCCCGGCGATCTGCGCGAACTGGCGGCGCGAGATCTCGCCGCGCCTTGCCCTGTCGGCAAGGGAGTCGATTGTGTGTTTCTTGGTATTGGTCATGTCAGTTCCCCTTGTTCTCATTGATATTCCAAAAAACCGGTGCGGCGAGTTCAGGCCGTAGCGGTGCTCACTGCCCTCCATCCGGAAGAAGGAAACCTTTTTCGGCCGGCCAGGTCAGCCAGACGGAATTGCCCTTGCTCAGTGCCGCGGCCGCTACCTCGTTCGGCACCGAAACCGTTACCCGCGAGCCTTGCCGCGTCGTGAGATCCAGCCTGGTCGCAGCGCCCAGATAGGTGGACGCGATCGCGGTCGCCGCGATGCCGTTCTCGCCGACAGCCGCCTCGCGCGCGATCGACATGTGTTCGGGGCGGATCGCCAGGATGGCGTCGCCTTTGACCGCCTCGGCCTTGCAGCGCATGCTGACAGCGCGGTCTTCGCACAGGCCGACAGCGCCGTTATCAGCAGGCGTCACGCCCTTCACCGGCAGCATGTTGATCTCGCCCAGGAACTCGGCGACGAAGCGGTTGGCCGGCCGGTCGTAGACCTCGTCCGGCCGGCCGACCTGCAGCAATTTGCCGTGGTTGAAGATGGCGACGCGCGACGACAGCGCCAGCGCCTCGCTCTGGTCGTGGGTGACGAAGACGAAGGTGGTGCCGGTCTCCTGGTGCAGCCGCTTCATCTCGGCCTGCATCTGGCCGCGCAGGCTCTTGTCCAGCGCCGAGAACGGCTCGTCGAGCAGAAGCACGCCCGGCTCGAACACCAGCGCGCGGGCAAGCGCCACGCGCTGCTGCTGGCCACCGGAAAGCTGCGCCGGCAATTTCTTCTCATGGCCCTTCAGCCCGACGCGCTCGACCATCTCGGCGACGCGGCGCTTGATCTCGGAGGCGGATTTCTTGCGCACCTTGAGCGGGAAGGCGATGTTCTGTTCGACGCTCATGTGCGGGAACAGCGCATAGCCCTGGAACACCATGCCGGCGGCGCGCTGCTCGGCCGGGCGGTCGGTGATGTCGATGCCGTCGCTGAACAACTGCCCCTCGCTCGGCTGCACGAAGCCGGCGAGGATCATCAGGAAGGTCGTCTTGCCGGAGCCCGACGGCCCGAGCAGGGTCAGGAACTCGCCGCGGCCGATATCGAGCGTCAGATTGTCCAGCGCCCGGAACGAGCCGAAGCTCTTGCCGATCCCGTTCGCCTTGATTTCTGCGGCCCGGCCGGGTTGCTGCATTCCTGCCTCTTCCTTGGTGGCTGGATGAAATCGTAGGGCAGGGCGACGGCTCACCGCAACCGAATAGTTTTCGCCTGATCGGCAAATTTGATTCACGGGTGGTGGGGTTGGGTGGAATGGGTGGCGCGCTCTCAATACGGCCCGACCCTGTTCTCCGACAACTTCGATCGCAGCCATCCGCCGAACGCCTGCAGCACCGGATGGTTGGCCTTGGCATGCTCCGACACCAGGAAGTATGACCGCGGCGATTTGATCGCGATGTCGAATGGGCGCACCAGCCGGCCCTCGTTCAGCGCCTTGCGGCTGGTCAATTCGTCACCCATGGCGATGCCCTGGCCGGCGATCGCCGCCGAGAAGACGAGGTTCATGTCGGAAAAGAAGATGCCGCCCTCGGTGTCCGGATTCTCCACCTTGGAAAGCGCCAGCCAGCGTGCCCAGTCCTCGGTGTCGCCGAGATGCAGGAGATTGGCGCGCAGCACGTCGGCGGGCTTGGAAAAGCCACCCACCTTGTTGAGCAGCGTCGGGCTGCAGAGCGGCGTGAACGAGATCTCGCACAAAAGCTCGGCCGCGCGGTTCGGCCAGTTGCCGACGCCGAAGGCGATGAAGGCATCGGCGTCCGGATTGCTGACGTCGTCGAGGCGCCTCGGCGTCAGGATGTGCAGGGCGACATCGGGATACATCTGCCGGAACTCGCCGATATGGGTGCAGAGGAACAGCGAGGCGAAGCCCGGCGTGCAGGAGACGGCGAACGAACCGCCGACGCCGGTGCCGGCATTGCGCCCCACCGCGTCGCCGAGAACGGTCAGCGCCTTGCGCACGTCGCTGGCATAGCGCTGGCCGCGCGGGGTGAGCGCGACACCCTTGCCGATGCGCTCCAGCAGGTCGAAGCCGAGGTCGCGTTCGAGCAGGCGAAGCTGGTGCGAGACGGCGCTGCGAGTGAGGTGCAGTTCGTCGGCGGCGCGCCAGACGCTGCCATGACGGGCGAAGCTGTCGAGGGCACGCAGGGCTTGTGTGGATGGTATGCGCAAGGGACCTCAGGTGAACCGAATTTGCACGAGCCGGGAAAACATATCACTTTTTGAAAGGCCGCTTCACTGCTTTCTTCTGGCCATGGAGCAACCGGCCACGACATCGGCGCAAGCGACGGCACTTGCCTGCCTCGACGACATCCAGCCGTCGCTGTCGGCATGGACGCGGACCATCTTCGACTTCGGCGAGACCGCCTGGCGCGAGTACCGGTCGGCCGCCTGGTATGTCGAACGGTTGAAGCGCGAGGGCTTTTCCGTCGAGGAAGGCTCGGGCGGCATGCCAACCGCGTTTTGCGCCCACTGGACCAATGGCGTCGGCCCGACCGTCGGCATGTATGCCGAATATGACGCCGTGCCCGGCAACTGCCAGGATGCCGCCACGGTGAAGCGGCCGCGCCCCGGCCTCGGCTTCGAGGCCGGTGGCCATACCGATCCGCATTCGGGGCTGGGCATCGCCAGCCTCGGCGGCCTGCTCGCCACCAAGGCGGCCATGCAGCGCCACGGCGTACAGGGCACGCTGCGCTTCACCGGCGAGCCGGCGGAGAAGGTAAGGGGCTCGAAGCCGATCCACGCCGCCAGGGGCTATTATGACGGCCTCGCCGGCATGATCTCCTTCCATCCTTTCTACATGCTGCCGCTCTGCAACACGGCGCGCTGGGACACGCATTGCGGCGCCGCCTACGCGATGATCTACCGCTTTGTCTGCGACGAACCCGAAAAGTGGGTTCGCGCAAGCGATGGCGCGCCGATCCCGCAGGCGCATTCGGCGGTCAGGGCGCCGGGCGCCAACGACGCGCTGATGACGATGTACATGGCCTCCAAGACGCTGCGCGATTCCATGCTGCCGCACCAGGGCGGCTGGTCGATCAGCGAGGCGATCCTGACCGCAGGCCAGGCGACCGCCGACAATCTGCCGGCAGGGCTGGCCGAGATCCAGTATATGATC
>NZ_RZOJ01000457.1:0-4728 GCF_003998845.1 Mesorhizobium sp. M4A.F.Ca.ET.022.05.2.1
GGATCGCAGGAGAGCGGCGACGCGCTGGTCGCCGCGATGCTTGAGGCCATCATCTCCGATGTCGACATCTTTCCCCAGGCGTCGAACGACCGCATCGCGCTCTACAAGGTCTTCGCCAGGCTTTTCACGTCGGTCGCCATCCGTGTTCCGCAGGAACACGCACAGTCGGCATGGGAACAGCGGGCGGCCGCAAATCTCAACGCGATTGCCCCTCGGCCCCGGCAGGCCTTCCTGCTGGTCGCCGTCGAAGGCTTCAGCGAGGACGAGGCGGCCGAGATCCTGGATGCCGACGAGCAGGAATTCTCCGATCTGCTTGCCCAGGCGAGCAACGAGATTTCCCGCCAGGTGGCGACCGACGTGCTGATCATCGAGGACGAGCCGCTGATCGCCATGGACATCGAGGAAATGGTCGAGAGCCTTGGCCATCGCGTCGTCGGCACCGCGCGCACCCATGCCGAGGCGGTGGCGATTTTCGGCAAGACCAGGCCGAAGATGGTGCTGGCCGACATCCAGCTTGCCGACGGCAGCTCGGGCATCGAGGCCGTCAACGAGATCCTGTCCTCCACGCCGGTGCCGGTGATCTTCATCACCGCCTTTCCCGAGCGCCTGCTGACCGGTGAGCGGCCGGAACCGGCCTTCCTGGTGACCAAGCCGTTCAACCCGGACATGGTGAAGGCGCTGATCAGCCAGGCGCTGTTCTTCGATCGGCAGGCCAAGGCTGCGGCGTAGTACGGGGTGCCGCGCGCCCCGCCGCCGTCCGCCATCCCGCATGAAATAGAGCTTTTCGGCGCGTCTCGGACGGGCGTCGCGGCGAGACTTTGGAATTCGCATCCCACCCCTTCCAGGGATCGTCTTTTTCGGTAAATGGTGGAACAAACGCTACCCACCCACGTTTTACCGCAGCATAGGAAGGAGACGGATCATGCTTTACTGGGCGCTCGTTTTTCTCGTCGTGGCGATCATCGCCGGTGCGCTTGGTTTCGGCGGCATCGCCGGCACCTCGGCCGGCATCGCGCAGATACTCTTCTTCATCTTCCTCGCCTTCCTGATCATCTCGCTCATTGCCGGCCTGTTCAAACGGGCGTGAGGGCGAGCCTCCGAACACTGGAAGCCGCACCCCTCAAACGGTTTCCAGCCCCCGCCGGGCGGTATCCTCCAACGAGATGCCGCTCGGCGGACCGTATCTGGATCCTCATTTCAGGAACCCATTTTGCAATAGGCCGTTCAGCCTGAGTTCGGTGGCAAGCGATCGATGCGTTCCAAGGCCGCAAACATGAGCAACAGCGGGCAGGGCGAAGAGGTCATCGCCCTGCATCCGGCCGAAAGCGGAATGCAGCTTGGCCGGGCTCTTCTCCACGCGCTGCACAACGCCGGCATCTCGGTGCTCTACCAGGACCGCGAGATGAAGACGATCTGGGCGCGCAACATGCGCGCGCCATGGGCCTCGGACACGCCAGACAGCAACGGCATCCTGCCGCCGGCGCAGGCCGAGCGTATCGGCGCCGCCAAGCGCAGCGTCATAGCCTCCGGCAACCCTGAACGGCTCGAGCTCGGCGTGCCCGCCGAAGACGGCGTCCGCTGGTTCCAGGTCTGGATCGACGCCGATCACAGCGACGGCGGCGAGGTGCAGGGCGTCGTCACCACCATGGTCGAGACCACCGAGCAGAAGCGCCGCGAGCAAACGCTCAAGACGCTGCTGCGCGAGGTCAGCCACCGCTCGAAGAACCTGCTCGCCATCATCCAGAGCATCGCCAGCCAGACCAGTCGCTATTCCGGAACGTCGGGTGATTTCCTGACGCGCTTCCGCGGCCGGCTGCAGTCGTTGGCCGCCTCGCAGGATTTGGTGACATCCTCCAATTGGCGGGGTGCGGAGCTTCACGAGCTCGTTTCCGGCCAGGTCGGCCGCTATGCCGCCGACCCCAGACGCAGCGTGCGCTTCGAGGGCGCAAACCCCTACCTCAATCCCAACGCCGCCTTGCATGTCGGTCTCGCCATGCATGAGCTCGCCGTCAATTCGGTTAGCTACGGCGCCCTGTCGCGGCCGAACGGCCATGTCAAGGTGACGGCCAGACTGACGACTGCCGCCGACGGCGAACCTGCTCTGTCGCTGATCTGGGTCGAAGCCATCGGAGGCCGTGAGGTCGGGCACAACGAGAAGCGCTTTGGCAGCGTCGCCCTGGAACGCGTCGTGCCGACGTCGCTGAACGGCACGGCGACGCTCGAGATCACGGAAGATCGCCTCGAATATGGCCTCGTCATTCCCAAGGGCAATTTCGAAACGGACTGACATGGATCGACAGGCGCGCCGAAGACGGCGCGGTGGCCCGCGGACAACATCCTTAACCGGCTGTTCACCATAAAGTCCGATGCTGTTCTTCCCAGATGACGCTGAAACCTGGCGATGGCCTGCGGCCGCCGTCGGGTCCGGCGCAACAGGGGAGGAATCGTCTTGACGGTTGCCGACATGAACAGGCTGGAGCAGGCCGCTCGCGTCTCGATGAGCGGTTTCCAGGATGCCGAAGCTCCGCCCTCGACCTCGGCCCGCGCCACCCATCCCGTGCTTCGGCTGGTCGCCGTTGCCCTGGTCGCGGCCATCGCGCTGACACTGGCCACGCAGTCCAACTGACGCCCGCGATGCGCTGTCGCGCGCCTGACCGCCAATTTATTCGATGCGGCACCGCCTGCGCAGGAACTTTGCCCGTTTTGGTCCGTTTTTGTGGCGAGAGGATTCTCGCCATGGAACATATCGCTGCCTTGCTGCTGGTTATCGGCTGCTCCGGCTCCATGACCGAATGCCGCGAATTGTCGGTGCCAGTCAGCGTCTTCGAGACCGCCGAACAATGCACTGCCGAGCGGCCTTTCGCCATGGCCGACGTTCAGGGTCAGGCTGCTCATGTCGTTGCCGAGTGCCTCGCTGTCGATCCGGCGCTGGAGGACGACTACGACCAGGTCGTCTGGAACGTGCGAGCGGATGGCACGCTCGACGCATCATTGCAGGTATCCAGCCTCGTCCTTGCCTCCAACAACAGTGCGCGCCCCGAAAAAACCTATCTTGGTCAACAATAAAATCGAGCGGGCCAAGGCTGTTGTTTCATGTTAAATGGCGGTTGTAGCCTCCTAAAGTGAGGACAAAGGAGAGGTGACTCTATGCGGAAGATGATTATTGCCATGGTTGCGGTGGTCGCTGTCAGCGGCTGCAGCACGACCGAGCAGGACGTTGGCGTTGGCGCCGGTGTCGGCGCTGTCGCCGGTGGCCTGATCGGCGGCACCAAGGGCGCGCTGATCGGTGCGGCCGTCGGCGCCGGCTCGGGTCTGCTGGTCCGCAACCTGCGCAATGGCTATTGCCAGTATCGCGACAATCGCGGCCGTCTCTACACGGCACGCTGCTGATCGCTTCGCATCAGGCGCAATAGGAACGGAGGCCGGCTCGTCCGGTCTCCGTTTGTTTGTGCCGCCTGAAAATGACCGTTCAGAGCGAAAGGGATCCATTCACCCCGCCAGCGGGACCCTGATTACCACCACCAGCCCCTCGGCGCGAAAATCGCGCTTGATCGTGCCGCCCAATTCGCGCGTGACGTTGAGGTCTATCAGCTTGGTGCCGAAGCCTGTCTTGGCCGGTGCTTCGAGCTGCTTCTGCCCGGCCTCTCGCCAGTTGAGCACCAACGTCCGATCCCGGCCGCGCCCTTCCAGCAACCAGTCGACCTTGAGTGCTCCCACGGAATTGCCGGCCTCGCCATATTTCAGTGCGTTCGTCGCCAGTTCGTGGAAGGTCAGGCCGAGCGCCTGGGTGGTCGTCTCGTCAAGCAGCACCTCCGGCCCCGACAATATGCCTTCGGGAAGCTCCTTGCCGAACACCTGGCCGAGCTCGATGCGCAGGAGATCGCCGAGATCGGCCTTCTGCCAGCGCGAGCGGGTCAGCATGTCCTGGGACGCTGCCATCGCCTGCAGCCGCGCCGCGAAGGATGACGAGAACTCCTTCACGTCGGTGGCGTGCGAGGCCGTCTGGCGCGCTATCGCCAGCACCCGCGTGATCGAATTCTTGATGCGATGCTTCATTTCCTGCAGCATCAGCTCCTTTTCGAGCAGGCTCTTTTCCGTCGTCTCGTGCAGCAGCGACACTGCGTCGTAAGCCCGCTCCTGATAGCGCGCCACCAGCGCGATCGCGCCGGCGAGCAGCAGCCCGAACAGGCCGAGCATCACCGGAATGGCGCGCGACGAAGGCAGCGAGAAAGCGCTTGTCGGCCGAAACAGCACAGTCCAGGGACGGCCGGCGACGACGATCTTGCGGGTCACCAGCAGCCTGTCGCCAAAGGTCTCGACCGGCGGCGTCTCCGACCGGAAGAGGAGATTGTCGGCGTCAGGCTGGCCGTCATAGATCTCCGTGTTGACCGGCAGGAGCGGCGTGCGGCTGAGCGCCGTCTGGAACAGATCGCGGGCACGAAACGCCGCATAGAGGAAACCAGCGGTCGAGGAGCGGCTGGCGTTGATGACTTCGGGCGCGGTCTCGACATTGAGCCGCACGAAGACCAGGAAGCCGGGGAAGGTCTGAGTGGCACCGGTTCCCTGGCCGAGCTGGACCAGACCGCTTGCATGCTGCTGATCGTCGGCCATTGCCTTTTCGATCGCCGCCCGCCGCGCCGGCTCGGTGAACATGTCGAAGCCGATGCTGGCCTGGTTGGACGGGTCTATCGGCTCGAACATCACGATCGGCGTGCGCCAGGGTTGCGT
>NZ_RZOJ01000458.1:0-4665 GCF_003998845.1 Mesorhizobium sp. M4A.F.Ca.ET.022.05.2.1
GAACCAGATCGGCCTGGTCGCGCAGCGACTGGTCGTGGCCGTCGGCGCCGCCGATGGCGATCACCAACGCCTTCCGGCCGCCGTCGCGCAGCAAGCCGAGGCGGCCGGCGAAATCCTCGGAGGAGAAATTCTTGCCGCGCTCGTCGAGCAGGACCAGCGCCGTGCCTTGCTGCAGCATCGTCTGCAGCTTCTGGCCTTCCTCGCGCCGGCGCTCATTGGCGGTCTGGGCGCGGCCTTCTCCAATCTCGACAAGGCCGGCATATTCCAGCCCCACCACCGGGCCGCTCTTGGCGAAGCGCTCGAAATAGCGGTCGGCGAGTTCTCTCTCGGGGCCGGCTTTCATCCGGCCCACGGCATGAACGGTGATCTTCATCCCTGCCTCGAAGAGCCGCAAATGCATGTCACCCAGGGATGGGGGACACGCACCAAATACGGCTCAGTGAAGGGTCTCTTCCTCGAGGTCCGGCGCCTGCCACATCTTTTCGAGATTGTAGAATTCGCGGACTTCGGGACGGAAGACATGGACGATGATATCGCCCGAATCGATCAGGACCCAGTCGGCGCCGGCCAGCCCCTCGACGCGCGCCATGCCGAGTCCGGCATCTTTCAGCGCCTTGAGGAGGTGATCGGCGACAGCCGAGACATGACGGTGCGATCGGCCCGAGGCGACGACCATGTAGTCGCCGAGGCTCGATTTCCCCTGGATGTCGATTGAGACGATGTTTTCGGCCTTGGAGTCTTCCAGACTGGCAAGGACTGTCTTGATGGCGCGGGACACGGCGTCGTTTCCGCTGATCCCGGCCGGCGAAGGCACGATGTCGGCCTTCTTCCGCAGTGCTGTTCTCAGTGTCTTTCCTTTCGCAGCAAGAACAACCAAATCACCCGCCAAATCAGGGCGACACCACTTAGATAGGCAGAGTTCCGTTGCAGTTTCAAGACGGCGACCCGTGCCGCCGCAAACGCGACCTCTTCCGATTGGTTCCGCTGGCCGGGAAAAATCGGGAACCCATCGCGTCCGCATGGGTTATCGGCTCGCCCACCAACCGGATTTCCCATGATGCCGATCGATCCCCAGGATACCCTCCTCGCCGTGCAGGCAAGCCTTGCGCAGCTCAGCAGTCTGATCGTTTCCTACTCCTTCTCGGCCATAGGCGCCGTCATATTGCTGGTCGTCGGCTATCTCGTCGCCGGCCTTGCCGAACGCTCGATCTTTGCCGGGCTCGGCCATATCCATGGTTTCGACGCGACGCTGCGCCACTTCTTCTCGAAGATTGTGCGCTACTCCATCCTGATCCTCGTCGTCATCATGGTGCTCGGCCAGTTCGGCGTGCAGACGGCCTCGATCATTGCCGCTATCGGCGCCATCGGCCTCGCCATCGGGCTGGCGCTGCAGGGCACGCTGCAGAACATCGCCGCCGGCATCATGCTGCTTGCGCTGAGACCCTTCCGCATCGGCGAATATGTCGAGGTCGGTCCCATCTCCGGCACCGTGGAGGAGATCGGCCTGTTCGCCACCAGGCTGAGGACGGTCGACGGCGTCTATGTGCTGGCGCCCAATTCGACGCTGTGGAACCAGCCGGTGCGCAATTATACGCGCAACGGTGTGCGCCGCGGCGATGTCACGCTGACCATCGGCTCCTGGAATGACATCGACCTGGCGCAAAAGGTGATGCTCGGCGTCGCCGCCACAGAGCGGCGCGTCAGGCGCGAGCCGGTCCCGATTGCCTTCGTCTCCACCGTCGGAGACAGCGGCGTCGCCATCAGCCTGCGCTACTGGACCTCGGCCGCCGATTTCTTCGCCACTCAGATCGATCTTACCAAACGCGCCAAGCAGGCCTTCGACGCCGAAGGCATTTCGGTCCCGGCGCCGCCACCGGAAGCGCCGAGCCAGGAACCGTCCGTGACCAGGCAGTAGGACGCAGGCTCAACGCTAATTGCCGGAGCGACGCTGCTCGTCCGGCGCGAAGGCGAGCTCCACCGGCAGCGGCGCCTGCGCGCACATCGGCGCGAAGCTGCCAGTCGCGGTGGCCGGAACCGGCCGTGCCGCCAGCATCCGCCACAAGACGAACAGGCAGAACGCCGAGGCAATGAAGATCCCGACATAGATGAAGGTTCCGGTGCCGTAGACCGCGGAAAGCGCCGTCACGATGCCCGGCACCACGAACCCGGCCAGCGACCAGGCAAAAAGCATCGAGCTCGACAGGGCCAGCAGGTCATCCTTGCCCGCGCGGTCGGCGGCGTGCGCGCTGGATAGCGAATAGATCGATTCCGACGCCCCATCCCAGATCAGATAGACCACAAGCAGAACGCCCAGCGCCCCGCCGTCGAAGGTGATGGCGAACAGGCTGGCAACGAGGGCAAGCAGTGCCGCGCCGATCAGCACATAGCGCCGGTCGGTCCGGTCCGAGATCCAGCCGAGCGGTATCTGCAGGATCAGCGTGCCGACCGGCATGGCCGACAACAGCAGCGCCACATCCGCCTGGCTGTAGCCCTTGGCGGTGGCATGGATCGGCGCGAAACCGGAGATGATCATCGACAGGCCGCCGACGGCGAGCATGCCGGCGACGCCGACCGGCGAGATCCGCCAAGCGCGACCAAGCGCGACGGATGCCGCCTGCGGCGGTGGCGGCTGCGCCAGCCGCGTCATGCCGACCGGCAGGATCGACAGCGCCGTGAAGGCGATGCCGATCAGCGGCGCTGCCGACGTCCGGATGTCGATGGCGGCGAGCGTCGCATAGCCGACACCGAGGCCCGCGACATAGGCAACATAGAACACCGCCATGACGCGGCCGCGTATGGCATTGGCCACGGCATCGTTCAGCCAGCTCTGGGCGACGATGAACAGGCCGCATATGGCGAACCCGTAGAGCGCGCGCGCCGCGATCCAGATGAGCGGGATGGGCCCTGCGCCGATCGCGGCGTTGGAGAGCGCGATCAGCGCCGAAAGCACCATGAAGGCGCGCGCATGCCCGACCCGGCGCACCAGCGGGCCAGTCAGGATGCAGCCGGCGAGCCCGCCGGCCGACAGCCCGGTGACGATCAGCCCGGCCCAGGTCGGATCGAAGCCGTCGGCGCCGAGTCGCACCGGGATGAAGGCGAACATCAGCCCGTTGCCGATCGCGATCAGCGCCATCGACACGACAACGCTGGCAATGGCGATCAGCGGCGCCGGCTGCTTGCTATCCTCTCGCTCGATGGTGGTGCGGTTCTTCTCAAGCATTCGTGCAGCATCGCCCACCGCACGGCGAAAGGCCGCCGCAAAAGCGACATCGCCGGACGGGCAGCGGCGCCGACCTCACATGGCCAGAATTTCGCCCAACGGCGAGCTCGGCGGCACATCGGCCAGCCGCAGCTTCCAAAGCGAGCCGTGCCAAAGATGGATCGCCAGCGTTTCCGGCTTCACCACATCGGCGATGGATTTCCGGGGATCTAGCAGCGTGCCAGCGCCCTCGACATTGGGATAGAACACATCCACCGGCGAAGCCTCGCCCAGCAGCCCGTGCTTGCGCGCCAGATAGGTCAGCAGGGGTGGGCCGATCGAGGCATGCGGCAGGTCCTGGAATCCCCTCACCCTACCGAGCGCCCGCAAAGCGCCGAAGCGCAGCCGCTTGGTCCACGAATACCATTCGGGAAACCGCTTAGGGTGGTCGACCGTCTCGACCAGATCGGCGAGGATCGGCGAGCCAACGGGAAGGCTCAGCACCGCATTGTTGATGCGTGTCTCGCTTTCCCAGCCGAACAGATAGGGTCGCCGGCACAGCGGCCGCACGCAATACATGTCGCAGTCGATGTAGATCTCGGCGCCGGTGGCCAGGAGCTTGTAGCGGAAGATGTCGGCGAACAGCGCCAGGCCGCCATTGCGATGCCTGATGATGCGCTCACGTGGCAGGATTCTTGTCGCATCGACGAGTTCGACGCCAGCCGGCGCGTCGCCGGGGTCGTCATAGACATGCAGCAGCGTGCGGTGGCCTGCCCTGACGAAGGACTTCAGGCAGGCGGTGTGCATTGCCCCGAGCGGCCCGCCGATCCAGAAAGCATGAACCGCGGGCAGTCCGGGATCGGTCATGGCTTCGCCAGCTTGCGGATGGCGCTCGACGACAGCGACGAGCGCGGGCCGTGGATGAAGGTCCAGGCCGGCGCCTTCATGCGGGCTAGGCGCGGCGCGTCGCCCTCGTCGACGCGGGCATAGTCGAAGGTCTTGGCGACCACCGAGGACAGGAAGGAGAGCGTGGCGCCCGGGCGGTCGATGACGGCGATCGGGAAGGTCATGACGATCTGGCGCCAGCGCTGCCAGCGGTGGAAGGCGCGCAGCGAATCGGCGCCCATGATCCAGACGAAGTCGACGCCGGGATTGCGCGCCTTGACCAGCGCCAGCGTGTCGGCGGTGAAGCGGAAATGATGCGCGGCCTCGAAGGCGGTGACCTTCATCTTCGGGTTGCGGGCTGTCTTTTCGGAGAGTTCGATGCGCTCGGCGAGCGGCGCCAGCTCGCGCGTGCTCTTCAGCGGATTGCCCGGCGTCACCATCCACCACAGCTGGTCGAGCGCCAGGCGTCTGAGCGCGATCTCGGCGACCAGCGCATGTCCGGCATGCGGCGGGTTGAACGAGCCGCCGAACAGGCCAACCGCAACCCCTTTGCCGGCATGCGGCATGCGTAGATAGTGCGA
>NZ_RZOJ01000459.1:0-4664 GCF_003998845.1 Mesorhizobium sp. M4A.F.Ca.ET.022.05.2.1
GAGCTCGATTCACCGATGAAGGAATAGACAAAGGGCGAGTTCGGCGTGTCGTAGATCTCATCGGCGGAACCGACCTGCTCGATGCGGCCCTGGCTCATCACCACGACGCGATCGGCAAGCTCGAGCGCCTCTTCCTGGTCGTGGGTGACGAAGACGGTGGTGTGGCCAGTGCGGTCGTGGATCTCGCGCAGCCAGCGGCGAAGCTCACGCCGCACCTGTGCGTCGAGCGCGCCGAACGGCTCGTCGAGCAACAGCACCTTGGGCTCGATCGCCATGGCGCGGGCGAGCGCCACGCGCTGGCGCTGGCCGCCGGAAAGCTGCGCCGGATAGCGCTTCTCCAGGCCCGAAAGCTGGACGAGGTCGAGAAGCTCGGAGGCGCGGCGGCGGATCTCCTGTGTCGGCGGCCGTGCCGCGCCGTGCCGGACCTTGAGGCCGAAGCCGATATTGTCGGCCACCGTCATGTGCCGGAACAGCGCGTAGTGCTGGAAGACGAAGCCGACATTGCGCTCCTGTATCGACTTCTGCGAGGCGTCCTCGTCGCCGAAGAAGATCGTGCCCTTGGTCGGCCGTTCCAGCCCTGCAATCAGCCGCAGGAGCGTCGTCTTGCCGGAGCCGGACGGGCCGAGCAGCGCGATCAGCTCGCCCGACTTGATGTCGAGGGATACGTCATGGAGGGCCGGAAACCGCTCAAACTCCTTGCGCACGTTGGCAACGCGAACTTCCATAAACTGTCCCTTTTGTCGATGCCTGCCGTTATCCCAAAACCGGTTCGCGCTTTTGGGCGATATGCATTCAGTGTCCGCGCGTGGCGGCGATCTCGGCGCCGTAGCGCATCTCGAGAAGTGTTTTCAAGACCAACGTCACCAGCGCCAGGCCGGCAAGCAGCGAAGCGACGGCGAAGGCGCCGACCGCATTGTACTCATTGTAGAGGATTTCGACATGCAGCGGCATGGTGTTGGTAAGGCCGCGGATGTGCCCCGAGACCACCGACACAGCGCCGAACTCGCCCATGGCGCGGGCGTTGCAGAGCAGGACGCCGTAGAGCAGGCCCCATTTGATGTTGGGCAGCGTCACAAACCAGAAGGTCTGCCAGCCATTGGCGCCGAGCGAAAGGGCAGCCTCCTCGTCGCCGTTGCCCTGTTCCTGCATCAGCGGGATCAACTCGCGGGCGACGAAGGGGAAGGTGACGAAGACGGTGGCGAGCACGATGCCCGGCACGGCGAACAGGATGACGACGCCATGCGCCTTCAGCCATTCGCCGAGCATCCCTTGGGCGCCGAACAGAAGCACATAGACCAGGCCGGAAATCACCGGCGAAACCGAGAAGGGCAGGTCGATGAGGGTGGTCAGGAAAGCCTTGCCCTTGAACTCGAACTTGGCGATCGCCCAGGCGGCGGAGATGCCGAAGACGAGGTTGAGCGGCACCGAGATCGCCGCCACCAGCAGCGTCAGGCGGATGGCCGAGCGTGTGTCGGAACTGGCCAGTGCCTCCGTGTAGGCGCCGACGCCCTTTGCCAGCGCCTCGTGAAAGACGACAATTAGCGGCATGAGCAGGAAGACGGCGAGGAAGGCGAAGGCCACGACCATCGCCACGATGCGCACCGGCCGGCTTTCGGTGACCGCCGCCGACTGGCTTTCGTGATGCGGTTCGTAGGATTTGATCTCGGGATCAGCCATAGCGTTTGCGGCTCCATGACTGCGCCAGATTGACGACCAGCAGCATCAGGAAGGACAGCGCCAGCATGATCGCCGCGATCGCGGTGGCGGCGGGATAGTTGTACTCCTCGAGCCTGATGACGATCAGCAGCGGCGCGATCTCCGACTTGAATGGCAGGTTGCCGGCGATGAAGATGACCGAGCCGTATTCGCCGACGCCGCGCGCGAAGGCGAGCGAGAAGCCGGTGATGATCGCCGGCGCCAGGCCCGGGAACAGGATGCGGGTGATGATCTGGAAACGATTGGCGCCGAGCGTGGCGGCGGCTTCCTCGACCTCCTTGTCGAGCTCTTCCATGATCGGCTGCACGGTGCGCACGACGAAGGGCAGGCCGATGAAGACCAGCGCGATGACGATGCCGAGCGGCGTATAGGCGACCTTGATGCCGAGCGGCATCAGCAGTTTGCCGATCCAGCCATTCGGCGCGTAAAGCGTGGTGAGCGCGATGCCGGCGACGGCGGTCGGCAGCGCGAAGGGCAGATCGACCATGGCATCGACGATGCGACGGCCGGGAAAGCGGTAGCGCACCAGCACCCAGGCGACGATGGTGCCGAAGACGACATTGACGCCAGCGGCGATGAAGGCGGTGCCGAAGCTGATTTCAAGCGCGTTGATGGTGCGGCGATCGGCAGCGATCGCCCAGAAATCGGTCCAGCCGAGTGCCGCCGAGCGCCAGACCAGCCCGGAGAGCGGGATGAGGATGATGAGCGTGAGGTAGGCAAGCGAGAAGCCGAGCGTCAGTCCGAAACCCGGAATGACGCTCGGCTGCTTGAATCGCCACCCCGCCGGAGCGGGTACTGTGGTCATGGAATTCTGGTTCGTCCCTTCTTATTCAGACCAGATTGCCGTCGGTGATGTCTCGGGCCGCGAGGCCGTCGCGCCTCACTGGGCCGGCTTGTAGATCTGGTCGAATATACCACCGTCGCCGAAATGATAAGGCTGTGCCTTCTTCCAGCCGCCGAAAAGCGGATCGTCGATTGTGATCAGCTTGATCTCGGGCAGTTTGGCGAGGTCCTCGGCGGGAACCAGATCGGGTTTTGCCGGACGATAGTGGTTCTTGGCGATCAGCGTCTGGCCCTCCTTGGAGTAGAGGTAGCCGAGATATGCCTCGGCCACCTTGCGCGTGCCCTTGGCGTCGACATTGGCGTCGACCACCGCGACAGGCGGTTCGGCCAGGATCGAGGTCGGCGGATAGACGATGTCGAAATTGTCGGCGCCGAATTCGTCGAGCGCGAGATAGGCCTCGTTTTCCCAGGCCAGCAGCACGTCGCCCAGGCCCTTTTGCGCGAAGGTCACGGTCGAGCCGCGCGCGCCGGTGTCGAGGACCGGTACTTGGCTGTACAGCTTGGCAATGAATTCCTTGGTTTTGGCCTCGTCGCCACCGTCATTGGCGTTGGCATAGGCCCAGGCGGCCAGATAGTTCCAGCGCGCGCCGCCGGAGGTCTTCGGGTTCGGCGTGATCACCTGGACACCGTCCTTGATCAGGTCGTTCCAGTCATGGATGCCCTTCGGGTTGCCCTTGCGGACCAGGAAGATGATGGTCGAGGTGTAAGGGGCCGAATTATTCTCGAACTTTTTCCGCCAATCCGGATTGATCTTCTTCGCCTTCGAGACGATGGCGTTGATGTCCCCTTCGAGGGCCAGCGTCACCACGTCGGCGTCGAGGCCATCGATCACGGCGCGGGCCTGCGCGCCCGATCCGCCATGCGACTGCTGGATGGTCACGGTCTCGCCGGTCTCGGCCTTCCAGTGCGCGGCGAAAGCCTCGTCATAGGCCTTGTAGAGCTCACGCGTCGGGTCGTAGGACACGTTGAGAAGGGTCGTATCGGCGAACGCGAAACCGAGCGTGCCGAACTGGACCGATGTGGCGACCAGCGCGCCAAGCAGTTTCTTGAAATGAGGTTTGGTCATTTCCGCCTCCGTTGATGACGGCCGAACTCTAGCGAATTGATAGAATTTAGATGCATTCAATGTTGCCTTTTTTGGCGTCTCGGAGAAATTTTTCGCCGATCGTCTATCCCTTGGGGAAATGGTTTCCTCATATTAGATAGACCGCCCTCGCCGGCTCGACGCTATCTAGAAGCGGGGCCGCCCTCGGGCAAGGCCGCGTGGCGACAGATCGGCCTTCGCGGCCGGACCTCTAAGGCGCGGTGACGGGAAAGTCGAAGCGTTGCTTCGGAAACGGCTCGGCCATCAGCGTGAAGTGCCACCATTCGCGGGCGTAGTTGCGGAAACCGGCGGCGCGCATAGCCTCGACCAGTCGCTTGCGGTTTGCAGCCGCGTCGGCGGGGAGCGGATGATGCGCGGTTTCGCTGGCCTGGTCGAAACAGTCGAAGCCGGTGCCGAAATCGAGCGTGTCGGCATCGGGCGCGCCGCAGGCAGGGTGAGGTGCGGCCGCGCCATCAATGGCTGCAATGGCGAGATCCACGGTCGAGCCGCGCGAATGGCTGGAGAGCTCGCCGATATAACCCTTGGCGATGAGGTCGCTGCGTTCCACTGCCGGATACCATTGCGGGTCGGGCGGTCCGCCCGTTCGCGTCCACTCGACCATGTCGGCGACGGCCCGCACCGGGCGGTAGCAGTCGAAGACCACCAGGGTCAGCCCCTCGACGGCAAGCTTCTGCTCAACGCTGGCAAGCGCTTTCGCTGCTTGTCGGGTGAGGATGCAGACCGGCGCGTCATAGCCCTCGGCCTTGCGGTGCAGGAAGTTCTTGAGACCGGCATAGCGAATGTCCTGGCGGATCGAGGGGACGACATCGGCAAGACGGACGAAGCCGGCGGGGAGGGGATCGGCGGAGGCGGGGAAGGTTGCGATCAGGAGAGCTAGCGTTGCGAGAATCCTAGCTGCTCTCGCCGAAGGATGGCGCCGCGCGCCAGACATCCGGCCAAGAAGCGCAATCCGCTGAATCGGTTGCGGCATCCTATTCAACGAAAACCTTCACGCTTGCCG